>CAZRXY010000102.1:0-1553 GCA_964604155.1 uncultured Candidatus Cloacimonadota bacterium
AGATTATTACTGCCGGAGTATTTATAGCCTTTGCTTTTACTTCCTCCCTTTGCTGCATATTCCCATTCCGCTTCCGTGGGCAATCTGTAGCCATTTTTACTGAAATCACATTTAATACTATTCCCCAAACCGGAATAACACTTCTGCAAACCTTCCTGCTCGCTCAGCTTGTTGCAGAATTCCACGGCATCATACCAGGTTACCTTTTCTACTGGGGCATTTTTTCCAGAATTCTTAAACTTAGATGGATTTTTGCCCATCACTTTTTCATACTGCTCTTGCGTCACCTCATACTTGCCGATATAAAAGGATGACACCGTAACACCGGATGTGCCATTGTTAAAGCTCCCACCTTCCACAGACACTAGCCAATCTGGCATAGGAATATCACTCCCTTCTTCCAACTGAACAGGTTTTTGCACAGTCTCATCAGACTTCAATTCGATGCTTTCTTTATAAGTTTTGTAGCCATTTGCTTTAACACTGAGCTCGTATTTGCCAACGGGTACGTCCATAAAAGTCTGTCTGCCAGATCCTTGATAATACTCACCTGCATCACCATGCAGTTCAAAACCGGCTTCTGAGGGAATCACCATCACTTGAATAGTTCCGGTATGCACCTCGGGGAATATTTCCAGGGACTCTTCTGCTTTTGGTTTGAGGGCTATCACGCGGGATATAGTCTCTGCTTTAGGCATTTCTACGCGGATTTGCAGAACCTGTGGTGCGATCTTGTATTTTTCTAATCCACCTTTATGGCTTTCATCATTAAATTTCACGGTGGCGTTGGCATGGGTTTTGACAGTTAGCAGGGCTGAAATATCTTCGGGAAATAATTCAAAAACTTTTTCCTCTCCTTTCATTAGAGTATAGCTTTCTTCAATCGTCGTGCAATATTCCTGCTCAATCTTAAAATGAATAGTTTGTGGTAGAAGAATGAGTTTGTCTATACCGCCTTTATAATCTTGACCATTAAATTTCACGGTGGCGTTGGCGTGGGTTTTGATAGTAAGGGTTGCCCGGATATCGGTTAAGCGGTAGTTTTTTGAGGTTTCAGGTTCTGTAATTGTGATTTGTTCCTGGATAGTTTCGTAGTTTTCTTTTTCGATGCGGATGTTATAGCTGCCGGCATCGTAAAAGGTATGGAGGGGGGTTTCACCCAGTCTGATATTGTTATCTATATAAACAATTGCCTCTGCTGGATTTGTAGTAATCTTTAAGATTGCGGGCATGGCAGGCTCTAATTCAAAATGAAATGAGTTATTGGATATAGAGATAACTTCGGTTTTTTCCTGCGTGACGAAGCCGTCTTTTTCTATCCTGATAGTATGTTCGCCGCTGCTGATATTCAGCGTGAGCATTTTGTTTTGCAAATTGCCTTTTGGTTCTCCATCAATCAGAACCAGGGCGCCGTTTTGATTACCGGTGAGCATTACGGGGAATTCGGAGACAGACTTATCACCTGTGAGGTCTAAGGTATAAGAATCACCGCTGCGTAATCTATCTATCCCGTAGGTAGAGAGCACTACGATAAATTCTTTGTAGCCCAGGGC
>CAZRXY010000103.1:0-14411 GCA_964604155.1 uncultured Candidatus Cloacimonadota bacterium
AATCTTCTCTTTTTTACCAACCACTGAAGGCTCTGAAAGACACTGAAAAATGTAAGAAATAATTATCACTAAATCACAATTTCTCAATTTCTCATCTTCCCATCTTCATCTTACATTATCCGTGCTGATCCGTGTAATCCGTGGCAATAGTCTTACATCCTCTTATCTTCCCATCTTCTCATCTTCTCATCTTCCCATCTTCCCATCTTCTAAATTTCATTATATTCCTTCCGCGCTTTCAGCGCTTTCCGCGGTTAATAATCTTCTCTTTTTTTTTAATTAACGGGGTGATAGCTCATCAGTAATAATGGTATTACGCATGCTACACCGGGTGAAGAAGCGAAAAGACGAAGGAGAGGGAGGATCGCTGCTTAGCATAAAATTCCCCGAGCTCAAAGCACAGGGCTTCTCATTGTCTTCTCACTTTTCGGTGAAATACCAAAAACTTGAGAATTATCTTGACGGATTGGGTTACTAAAATGGCTTGTGAGAAAAAAGTTTCGGGGTTAAATATGAAGTTAAGAATAATTTTACTACTGCTGGGGTTACCGCTGATGATGCTGATTGCCATCAATATGAGTATACCGGATTATTACATAGCCGTTGCTGAAAATCCTCAGATTATGCAATCCGGTGCACCGGCATTGCCATATCTTTCTGTGAAAATATTATTGCCAATGGGTGAGAAAGCAGAGAATGTAGAGGTTTATTACAGAGGCAATCTCAATCAACTTGATCTGAAGATAGAGCCGGTGGTATCACCTCAGCCTTTATCTCAGAACTATACAATGCAGCCCTTTATTGACGAAGAAATTTTTGGCAGGGATGCTGATTATCCCGAAGTGGGCTTTACAATCGTGGGAACCGGGCGTAAAAATGGCTGCGATATTCTTTATCTGCATTTGTACCCCTGGCGATACAATCCGCAGATAGAGCGATTAAGCTGGTATGATGAAGCAGAGATCGAACTGGAAACCTCGTATTCTGAGGAAATTTTCAGCTCTCAAAACTCTATGCTGCTGGCAAACAAAGAGCCTGAACTGCACGGGCAAAATACTTTTGATCTATCAAAGGAAAGTTACACAAAAAGCACTATTTATCAGAATCGCAATCTGGCTGATCCTTCCGAGCCTTACAGTATGGTGCTGATCACCAGCTACGCTGGTGGAGAATGGTTCAATGATTTCATAAACTGGAAGGCAGGTCATGGCATTGAGACGGGAGTTTTTTTTAAGGAAGATATCTATACCGAGTATGCCGGAGAGAATAATCAGGCAAAGATCAAAAATTTTATCACTGATGCCTATCTAGCTTATTCTGGTACGAATAATCCTTTGGAATATGTGATTCTCGGCGGAGATGATGAGATAATTCCCATCAGAGGTGTTTATATCAATGCCGGCGGCACGATTGATAATAATCTGCCATGCGACCTCTACTATTCCTGCCTGGATAACGATTGGGATGGCAATGGAAATGGTATTTACGGTGAAGAAGAAGACAATGTGGATATGCTGCCGGAACTGGCTATCAGCAGAATACCAGTCGATAATGAACAAGATGTGACCAACTGGTTCTATAAACTGGTGCATTATGTGGATAATAATACTTATTCCAATAATATCTGTTATATGCTGGGAGAATTCCTCTGGGGAAACCCCGATACATGGGGTGGCGATTCTATGGATTTACTATTGGAGGTGATGACTGACCCGGGGCATGTGGAGACTATGTATCAGCGTGATGGCACCTATAGTGAATATGGTGTAACCTTAGCGATTAATGGAGGATTGGGTTTTATCAATCATCTGGGACATGCCAATGAGAATTTTGTTTTTGGCCAGACCTTGACCCATGCAGCAGGATATAACAATACAGAATACGGTTTTGCTTATTCCCAAGGCTGCTATCCAGCAGCTTTTGATGAGCTCACAGGTCAAGCCAGTGAATGCATCGCAGAGAATTTTATCATCAAATCAGGAGGATTATTTGGCTTTATCGGTAATACCCGCTATGGCTGGGGCATTCCGGGTCAACCGGCTAATGGTCCCTCCCAAAGATACCACCTGCCCTTTATTGAAGCTATCTATGAACATGAGATCAGGGAATTTGGCAAAGCTTTGGCTTACAGCCGAGACGTTATGGCAGATGCAGCATTGCAGTATATGCACCTGAGATGGGTTCATTATGAACTGGTGCTTTTTGGCGACCCCTCAATTCAATTAAAAGAACCAAACCCCGATTTTCCATTTTTATTCCCCGAAAATCCGATATATTCCGATACCGAAGGTGATGGAGACGGGGCTATAAATCCAGGTGAGACTATAGAGATCACGATACCAATCACTGCAGCAAGTAACTGGGCAGACGCCCAGGAAGTAACGATATCCATCATTTTTCAGGACAGCAGTGTAACAACTGAGACAGAGACAATCTATTATGGATCGATCCAATCTGGTGAGACTATAATAAGCGAGCCTATTATTGTGCAGGTTCCGGAAGATTGCAATTATGAGGCATATCCCTACACAATCACAATTCACTCTCCCGTGGGAACTGAAAGTGCATTTATGAAAACTTATGATTTTGATTTTGAAGTCTCTATTCACCAAATCCACTGGCCCTGGTATCATTCACAAAGATTAAGCGTTGCTCCGATTATTTATGATCTGGATGGAAACGGCGAATTTGACATCCTGTCAACCACTATGAGTGGAAATATGTATGGACTGGATATATTTACGGAAGAACTGGCAGATTATCCCGTGATGACAGGCGAGACAATAGAAAAGCATACCTCGATGGGTGATGTGGATAATGACGGAGAACCCGAAATAGTAATGGCTACACGGGCGGGTAATATATATGCCAGAAATCTGGATGGCAGTATTGCCTGGCAATTTTCAGGCGGTTCCGATCACCTGCTTACGCCCCTGCTGGCAGATATCGACGGAGACGGATTACTTGAGACTGTAAGTTATAGTATGGATGGCAATGTACATGCTCTTGACGAGAATGGGATGGAAGAAGCAGGCTTTCCACTGCAAATCTCGCAATTATGCATTCATGAAATGGCAGCAGCCGATCTGGATGGAGACGGAGCAGCAGAACTGGCAATTGCCACACTAAACGGGGATTTAAGCGTATATAGTTATAACGGGATGCAGCCAGCCGGTTTTCCAGTTGATCTGGGGGCAGCCCCCGCCAGTGGTATTACAATATTGGATAACTGCCGCCTTGTATTGGGCACCTCAGATAGCAGGCTGCTGGTGATATCATCATCAGGAGAGATTATCACAGACAAATCTATAGACAGCAATCTTGCTTCATCCCCTATAGCAGCAGATTTTTCCGGTAATGGAGAACTGGATTTGGGATTCACTACCCGTAATGGCTCTGTGTATATCTGCAGCCAGGATGGCGAAGACCTGTCAGGATGGCCCATATATTGCGGATATCCGGTATCTCAACCACCTCTGGCAGTTGATATGAATAATGATGATTTGCTGGATATCATCTGGTTCTCCTCCAATAATACTTTATTTGTGTATAATAATGATGGTTCTGAGCTGGATTTTTCACCTGTACCCTTAAATTATAATGATAATTTTCCAGCATCAATTGCAGACCTGGATAATGATCTTGATTATGAAATCGTATTAAGCACAGGCAACCGCATCGTTGTGATAGATAGCAAACTCAGAAAGGGCAATCTGGCTCCGTGGTCAACCTATCGCGGTAATCTGCAAAGAACCGGCTTTTATAATGATAATCAATTATCAGACTCTTATCCAAACGAAGTGATTGTACCCCAAAACCGTCTATTAGCCAATTATCCCAATCCTTTTAATCCTGAGACTACAATATTATTTGAGCTTAGCGAATCTTCATCTCAGGCAGTTTTGAATATATATAATGTCAAAGGGCAGAAAGTATTTGGCAAAACCTTTAGTAATCCGAAAAAGGGCAGGCATGAGATGGTCTGGCAGGGTATTGATGAAAGAGGCAGTTCAGCAGCATCAGGGATATATTTTTATCAGCTTCAGGTGGATGGAGCTAATTTTAATGCCAGGCGAATGTTGCTGTTAAAATAGAGATTGCTTTTTTTTATTTGATGTTAAAAAAAAGTCTTTATACTATGCAGTAAGTGTGGAGGTGAATATATGAAAGTATTGATTATTTATGCTCATCCGAGAAATAACAGTTTTAATAAAGCGATTCTTGACCGGATTGAGGGAGTATTAACGGAATTGCAGCAGGAAGTTGTAGTGAGAGACCTTTATGCACTTAGCTTTAATCCGGCTTTTAGTGCAGAAGATCAGGTATTGATCTCAAATGGTATCATGCCTGAGGATGTCAAGGTAGAACAGGATTATATTGCCTGGGCAGAATACATTATTGTGATACATCCCATCTGGTGGATGGGAATGCCCGCTATTATGAAAGGCTATATAGACCGCGTTCTGGTTTCCGGCTTTGCCTACAAATATGATAATGGCGAATTAATAGGCTTACTGGAAGATAAAAAATTGCTTCTGATTAATACAACCGGTACTTCTGATAAGATAATGGAACGCAATGGAATAAAAAAGGTCTTGCAGACTACCATAGATAATGGCGTATATGGTTTTTGCGGTCTTGATGTGGAACACCTTTATCTCCCGGCTGTGCCTTATGTAAAAAAATCCGTACGCGAAGAATATCTCGATGAAGTGGAAAATACCCTCTGGCAAGAACTTAATTAGCTACTTCAACCAATAAAAAAAATCCAAGGAGCGGATTATGAGATTTTTCTTTATCATTTTTATTCTCGCTCTTATATTTACATCATGCAAACAGGGTCAGCCTGAGTGTAAACTATTCTGGCAGGATGGCTATTGCAGGCAGGAAAACGTGATGCCCATTAAAAGTGGTGACCGCCTGATAAAAGTCCGAACTCTCGAAGAAGGCTGGCAAGTTTTTGAAACAGTGGATTTACCGGAAAGTTTTCTGGAATGGAACGCAAATCGTAGATTGGAATTCCTGCAGGACATAAGAAACGTGATGAGCAAAGAAGGCAGCGGACCCAGGCTGGCAGGCCCGCATAACGGTATTGTAGCCACTACCGGCTATAAAAGATATGATGCCCAATTCAGCTTGAATAATGCCGTCAAAGGTATGGGATTTCTACCAAAACCAGAAAAAATCGAAGAAATGATTGCTCTGCTGGATTCCACCGAACTTCTGCCTATGCCAAAAAAACTGGCTGTGCTTGAGGGTTTCTATAGAAACCTGACGGAAAACTTTGATCTCGATAAACAGATTTCTCTGGAACTTTACTCCCAACCGGAATTTATGACGCAAACCTTCTTGAACCAGGTATATAATCCGATTTCAACCGTCGTTTTTTTGGATATCCCCTCATATAAACTCAAAACGATTGCTCGGTTATTAGACCCTAATGATATAAATCTCTCTACTTATGAAAAACAGGTTGTAAGCTGGATCAATAAAATCCATAACTATTTTCACGGCCCTTTTAGTGTGGATTTTATCGGAGTAATCTATTTTGTGATAGAAGTGTATGACAATTCGCCACGGGGAAAAGATGCAGAAACCGGTATGGGCAGGAAAATTATACCTCTATTGCCATGAAAAAGATCATTAGATTCAAACTGATCTACTTAGTGCTTTTTACCTTCTTGACTGGTTGTGCCGGAGAACTCTATAAAACTGATGGTGGCTATAAACGCCACCATACATCCTATAAAACAGATAAATCTCATAAACAGGCTCAGACACCCGAAGGTGAAGAATTATGGATGATATGCTCATATTATGCTGATAAATTCCACGGCAGAAACACTTCTAATGGAGAAGTCTTTGATATGTACGAATATACCTGCGCCCATAAAAAACTGCCATTTAATACCGAATTGCGGGTTACAGACCCTGATACCAATAAATCTGTGCAAGTAAGAGTGAATGACAGAGGTCCTTTTATAGCCGGACGTGATTTGGATTTATCTTATGCGGCTGCAAAAGACGTGGGTATGATACCCTTTGGCGTCAAAAAAATGAAAGTGAAAATTATCTCTAAGCCCTGAGATGCTTTGTGAAATGTAATTGTATCTGCCTAAACCCCGAGGTGCTCGCTGCCCAAAAAAATAATTTGCCGATTGTGGCTCTGGAATCCACTATTATCGCTCACGGTATGCCTTTTCCCCAAAACCTGCAGACCGCTCTAAAACTTGAAAATATTGTGCGACAGCATAATTGCTGCCCGGCTACCGTATTTCTGTATAATGGCAGCATTATGATAGGGGCAGAAAGAGAACATCTGGAATATCTGGCTCGGACTGAGGGAGTGCAAAAAGTAACTACCCGGGATATTGCCAGAGCTTTGATAGATAAAAAATGCGGTGCTGCCACAGTCGCCGCCACTATGTTTTGTGCTCATCTGGCAGGTATTAAGGTGCTTGCCACTGGCGGAATCGGTGGCGTTCATAGAAATGCTGCAGATAGCTTTGATATCTCTGCAGACCTCACTGAGCTCAAACGTACGCCTATCATTGTAGTATCAGCCGGAGCTAAAGCAATTTTGGATATTCCCAAAACTCTGGAATATCTGGAAACAGCAGGAGTACCGGTTCTTGGCTGGCAGACGGACAAGTTCCCGGGTTTCTATTCAGCTCAGACTCCCTGGTGGGTTGAAAAAATTGAAAGCTCGCAGAAAATTGCAGAGATTTATAAAAAACAGCAGGAATTGAACATACAATCCGGGATTTTAGTAGCTAACCCCGTGCCGGTAGAAAAAGAAATCCCCTGGTCTGAAATTAAATTGATCATTGATCAGGCACTAGATGATTTGCAATTGATGGAATTTAAAGGTAAGGCTGTCACTCCATTTTTACTAAGCCGGATAGCTGTGATAACCGGAGGGAGATCACTGCAAACCAATATCAGCCTGGTGAAAAATAATGTGGAGCTTGCCTGCAGGATAGCAGGAGTATTGATCGATGGATAATATTACGATAAGAGTTTATCAAGATAAAGATTTTGCAAATATTTTTCAGATATTGCAAGATTGTGGCTGGATGGAAAGCAGTGCAGAAAGCACCGCTCGCGAGATAATTGCAGAATCGAAGGTTATTGTGGCAGAACTGGGAAACCGGGTGGAAGCTGCTTCTATGGCATCTGCCGGCAGTCTGCAATACCAGGATGAGATCATCAAAGCTAATGTGATTAATGCAGTAATAGTTTCTTTGATAGCTCGTAAAGCCGCTCTGGCTGCCAAAACTTTGGCTAAGCTTATAGCCGATGAGGCTGAGAGGGGAATCCCCTTTTCGGTTCTGGGCATGTTTGAGCAGGGTTACTATAATAAACTCGGTTATGGCACAGGCAATTATTACCGCCAATTGCACTTTGATCCTTCTGAACTGCAATTTTCAGGTAGTTTCCGCATGCCTCGACGGCTGAGCGTGAAAGACTACCAGGAAGTGCATGAGAACAGGCTTAATAGAATGAAGCTCCACGGCTATTATGACATGATCTCACCTATTGCTACCAAATGTGAAATGGAACTTGATAAAAAAAGTTTCGGGTTAGGCTACTACGATAATAATGCCAGATTGTCTCACCATCTCTGGATAAAACCGGTCGATAAAGAAAACGGTCCGTTCAAGGTTATGTGGTATGCCTGTCAAAAACCGGAACAATTCCTTGAACTTCTGGCTTTATTAAAATCATTCAATGATCAGGTGCGGGAAATATCTATCACAGAACCTCCAAACCTCCAATTGACCGACTTTATGAAAAGACCAATCCATAGTAAAATTGTCACCAGAGGTAGCAAATTCCAAAATTACATCGATACCTATCCTTATTGGCAGATCAGAATGCTTGATCCGGCTTATTGCCTGCAAAATACCCACCTTAATTGCACCAATACAGATTTAAATGTGAAAATCACCGATCCACTTGACCACTATTTAACAAAGGAAAATAAATGGCAGGGTTGCGGAGGCGAATACTTTTTGAGGCTCGGTAAAAATTCGGAATTATCGAAAGGTTTTCGCAGCGGATTACCTCGCCTAAATGCAAGTATCGCAGCCTTCAGCAGAATGTGGCTTGGCGTGAAACCTGCCAGCGGTCTCGCAATTACAGATTGTCTCGCGGCTGATGAAAAACTCCTGAAGCTACTTGATAAAGCCTTCTGCCTGCCAGAACCTCAACCAGACTGGTGGTTTTAATCCTTTATAAATAAATATTTCCTTCTTTTTTTATAGTTTTGGAATGGATAATGCATCATTTCTACTTAAGTAAATTTTGATCACAGGAGCAGATTATGAAAAAAATTATTATATTATTGATTTTGCCGGCACTGTTGTCGGTTTTGGCTGCTGATAATATTGATATCGATTTCAGCGGCAAATTTTGCGGAATGGAACTTATTAATAATCAAACAGAAAGATTGGATATTCGTGCTGAAACTAACGAATTAAAGCAACTCGTTGTTGCTACCTCTCAAGGAGAATTTAGTGAATTGATTATTCCCGGTTTTGGGTTTGCCGGAGAACCAGGTACCCCCAAATTGCCCGTAAAACGAGAACTGATTGCAGTCCCTCTAGGTGCAGTATTAAATGTTGAAGTCCTGGATTTCCAAAGCAATGTATATGATCTGCAGGATATTGGCATCTCTTTTCAGATATTGCCAATGCAGCCCCCCGTATCCAAAAGCTCCGCTCCCAAAGATTTGGTTTTTGCCTTCGATGATCGTGCTTACAATTCAGATAAATGGTATGGTGATGATATTATCAGCACGCAGGAAATCGGTATTCTCAGAGGACTGCGGATATTTAGTATCACCTATCATCCCATTTCTTATAATCCTAGCCAAAATAAGGTGAGAATTTGTAACTCAGTTAACACTTCTGTTGCCTTTGTTGGCAGTGATTTTGCTGCTACAGATTATTTAAGACAAAAAACCTGGTCTCCCGTGTATGAAAAGCTTTATGCCGGTTTTGTTCTCAATTATTCAACAGTTACCAGCCGGGACGATATCACCAGATATCCCATCAAATACGTGATCATCTCCCATTCCATGTTTGAAGCTCAATTGCAGCCATTTATCGAATGGAAAACAATGCAGGGCTACCAGGTAACCGAGGCATACACAAGTGAAATCGGCAGCAGCACAACTGCAATAGCTGCCTTTATTTCCAGCCTGTGGAATGAAGCCACACCCACAGACCCCGCACCATCATTTATTCTTTTTGTGGGAGATACGGCTCAAATCCCGGCATACAGCGGCTCCCAAGGCTCTCACGTGACAGACCTGAATTATGTCCGCCTGGAAGGTGCTGATTTTATGCCGGAAATCTATTACGGTAGATTTTCCGCCAGAACTGCTGCAGAACTGCAACCACAAATAGATAAGACACTTGAATATGAAATGTTCACAATGCCCGATCCCAGCTACCTGGAGGAAGTGGTTATGATAGCTGGAATGGATTCCTCTCATGGCTATAATTGGGGCAATGGTCAGATCAATTATGGCACAAATAATTATTTCAATGCCGCTCATGGTATCACTTCACATACCTATCTGTATCCCGCCTCCGGAAGCAGTAGCGGACAGATTATCCAAAATGTATCTGATGGCGTGGGTTATATTAATTATACTGCTCATGGGTCATCTACATCCTGGTCTGATCCCAGTTTCACTATCAGTAATATCAATAACCTCCAAAATAATCATAAATATCCCCTGGCAGTTGGAAATTGCTGCCTGACTAATAAATTTGAAATCGGCGAATGCTTCGGCGAAGCCTGGCTCCGAGAACCTGACGGCGGCGCCATCGGCTATATCGGTGGTACAAATTCCACCTATTGGGATGAAGATTTCTGGTGGGGCGTGGGCTCAGGTGCCATCAGCTCAAATCCCACATATGACGGTTCAGGACCCGGAGCTTATGACGGTATGTTTCATGATCATGGCGAAGAATTCTCCCAATGGTACACATCGCAATCTTCTTTTATTATGGCCGGTAACCTTGCAGTCGTCCAGGGCGGCAGCGGTATGATAAATTATTACTGGGAAATTTATTCCCTGATGGGTGATCCCTCTCTTTCACCATATTTCGGCATGCCCGAAGTAAATTCCGCCGCCCATGATAACCAGATATTCATCGGCAGTACCCAATTTGCTATAACCGCCGCACCCTTCTCCTATATCGGCCTCAGTATGAATGGCGAACTCATCGCCGCAGGACTTATAGAAGCCAGCGGTACCGCTGTTTTTGATTTTCCACCAATCGCAAATACCGGAACACTCCATTTGGTAGTCACTTGCCAGAACCACATCCCCTATTTCGCCGAAATCGCAGCTATTCCCAATGAAGGTGCATTTCTCTCTATAAATGATTTTTACATATCTTCAAGTAATGGTGATGATCTTATCGAGTACGGAGAAACTATTATCCTAAACCTTGATCTGGAAAATGCCGGCGTGGAAACCGCTTCCAATATTACCGCGGTCATGTCTATAGAAGACCCATTTATCACTGTAACAAATTCCAGTATAAATTTTGCAGCTATTGAACCGGGAGAAATTGGCACTCTAAGCGGCTTCGAATTCGATGTTGATTATTCTATCCCTGACCTGCATGTTTTTCAGGCAGATTTTGTCTTTACTTATAACCAGAATACAAATTCCGCAGTGATAGACCTCACTGCCCACGCCCCTGTCATAGAATTAGGTAATGTGTATATTTTGAGTGATGATAATAATAATGGCAGGCTCGATCCAGGCGAAACAGCCGATATGGAACTGGAAATCGTTAATAGCGGCACTTCACTTCTGGAAAGCGTGATCACTATGGTAGAAACCAGCAGCGAATTTATCTCCATATATAATACCTGGTCTTTTATCGCTGAAATTCTCCCCGGCGAAAGCGGGTTTTACCCATTTTTAGTGGAAGTTTCCGATAATTGCCCAATAGGCGAATCTGTATTCTTCACCGTGGATGTCACCGCAAATAACGGCTTATCTCATACCGGCAGCTTCAACCTGAATATTGGACTTAATCTGGAAGATTTTGAGAGCGGAAACTTGAACGAATGGGAATGGATCACCAGCGGAAATGCAGATTGGTTTGTCACTAACCAGGCTCCATACGAAGGCGTCTTCGCCGCCGAATCCGGCGATATCGGAAACAATCAGATATCCTCCCTCTCTATCGTACTCGATGTGCTTTATGATGATGAAATCAGCTTCTATCGTAAAGTTTCTTCCGAAAATAACTGGGATTTTCTGCTCTTCTTTATCGATGGTGTCCAAATGGATAGCTGGAGCGGAAACCTGGGCTGGAACCAGGTGTCATATCCTGTCTCTGCCGGCTCTCATGAATTTTCCTGGGTTTACGATAAAGATGGCTCCGTTTCATCTGGCTCCGATTGTGCCTGGCTCGATTATATCGTCTTCCCCCCTATCGGCATCCCACAGCCACCTCAAATGACCTGCAGCGTCGATATGATTAACCAAATCTTGGATATCAATTCCTCCGCTTCCCAAAACTTCACTATCTCTAATAGCGGCGGCGGCACTCTTGGCTATTACCTGAGCATTGTAGAAACAAATCGTAGCATTGCTGGCTCTTCCCTCACCTGTGAGGCACAAACATATATCCCGGGCGAAACCATTACCTGGAATTTTGAAGTTTATAATAATAGTAGCGATGCAGAATGGCTCACAGATATCGGCATAGATTTCCCCAATGGCGTAAATGTGACGACAGCCACAAATTTCACCGGAGGCTCTGGCGATCTTGTCTACAACGGCAATACCGGTAACGCCGCCAGCGTGGAATGGAACGATCCTAATGGCGGCTGGGGAGAAATACATGGCGGAGAAACTGCCTCTGCAGAAGTTACGGTGATTATTAATAGCAATCAAACCGGAAATATTGTTCTGAATTGGACCCTCACTGGCGATGATTACGGTTCTGCTCCCCATCAGATTTCCGGCTCTGTCACTCTTTCAACCGAAATCATTCCACTGGATTGGGTGAACCTTAGCCAATACAACGGGTCACTTAATAGTGGAAATTCAGACCAGATAACAATCAATTTTAATTCCACCGGTCTTAGCCCAGGCATCTATTCTGCTGACCTCATTATTAATGATAATAGAATAATCACCACTATTCCTGTCATCCTTAATGTAGATGGATATATCCCCTACGGTGACGTTGATGATAACGGATTCGTGGAAGCTCTCGATGCCTCTTTGATCCTGCAATACACCGTAGGACTAAACCCCTCACCCTTCGCTCCACTACCCTGGGAAAACTGGCGACTGCTACGCGCGGATGTCGATGCAAACGGATTAACTGAAGCTTTCGACGCCTCTTTAGTTCTGCAATATACCGTTGGTATTATCACCGAATTCCCCGCAGAAAATACCCGCGCATTCGAGCCCATACCCGCAAGCATCGTTTATGAACTGGTTAATAACACTTTGAGAATATTCAGCAATGATCAGGTGTTCAGCCTCCTGCTTAAAACCAAAGCCAGTCCTTTTCTGGGTAACCCCGATTATAAAGATAAGAAAATGATATCAGTTACAAATTGTAATGATACATATCAAACCGCTTTTGCCAGCCCGGAACCATGCTCCGGCTATCTGATGGATATTAATTTTTACCCCGCAGATATAGATCAAGACCTGAAATTTGAAATCTGGGTCAATGGCAGACAATCAGCTCTCATCATCAGTAAATCAGAACTGCTCGCCGCATCTATTCCTGATGTAACAAGACTCACAGGTAATTACCCAAATCCCTTTAACCCTTCAACCGTGATCAAATACGAACTCGCTAAAAAGGGACAGGTGAACCTCGATATCTATAATACTAAAGGACAACATATAAAAACTTTGGTTAATGATCAGCAGGAAGCCGGTAATCACGCTATCCAATGGCTCGGTGATACAGCAAATGGCTGCCCCGCTGCCAGCGGAATTTATTTCTTTAAATTGATCAGTGCAGATTTTTCCGATACAAAAAAAATGATCCTGCTCAAATAAAATTCCAAGATATAATTTTTTTATCCCCCTGTTTCTAATAACAGGGGGATTTTTTACACTATTCAAGCATACCCCCAAGATTTTTTTGGTGCATGGCTCAAAAAAATCATCCTGCAGGGATCATGGGATAATTTTGAATCTCGTATTTTGAATGTTGAATGTGTCCAGTCCTAAAATAGTGAACTCGATTTTTTTGCAATTCTCAGTTTTATTTCCATGATTTTCATACATTGATCCCCAATGCTGATAGTCTAGTTCATAACGTGCCCGCCTTGTGTATTACTTCTCTAAATTAACCACATTCCAGACCTCGACGAGCTGAGGGAGAAAGCATCTCGAATGGTTGACCTTGACAATAATCTTTATCTCACATAATATGAACTATTTAACAATACCAAAAATTATAAAACCAGGGGGATACCTGCTCTTTTCTGATTTCACTTAGTACTTCTGATTAAATAATCGTGTATAGCGATAAGTTCGCTGTTTTTTTTCTCTGTTTCCAATATGAACTCCTTACACTTTTTCTGAGTCCACTTTTTCAGGGATGCGGCACACCAGTCCCCACCCCATCACACATCACACATTACACATCACGCATCACTATTCTCAATTATATTCCTTCAGCGTCATTCCGCGCCTTCCGCCTGCCATGTCGAACCTTGTTCGTAGTTGGCGGTTCATAATCTTCTCTTTTTTTTCCAACCACTGAAATTGCCCAAATGTAAAATTGAAAATGTAAAATGTAAAATGAAATATTTATTAAACACTCTGTGGCAGAAGTAATCCACCCTCCCATCTTCCCATCTTCACATCTTCGCATCTTCCCATCTTCTCATCTTCGCATCTTCCCCCTGTGTCCTCTGCCTGCCATGTCGAACCTTGTTCGTAGTGTGGTGGTAAAAAAAATTATCCCGAGGCTTGACAGTGCCAGTTAAAAAAACACTGAACACTTTTCAATAGGTCTCTACCTTTTCATGCGTTATCTGTCTATACATTCTACCTAAATAATAGTCTTCTCGCTCGGATTATTTTCACGATCTCTCTGAATACTATTAAAAAATATTAACATAATTTTCAAAAATTCCGCTTTTTAGAAAAAAAAATAAAAAAAATTGTATTTTTATTTTTGCTATTATTATTATATATATTATTTATTATCTTACTATTTATATTATTATTATCTTTGCTATAATTATATTACGTATAGTAAATGATGCCATTTTCCAGTCATCTCAGAAAAAAAATATCGCGTGGTGTTGTCCCATTTTTGGATTTCCCGGGACTCTATATATAGAGGCGGAGAAAAAAGAAAAACAGGAGAAAAAAATGAAAAAGCTTGTAT
>CAZRXY010000104.1:0-18193 GCA_964604155.1 uncultured Candidatus Cloacimonadota bacterium
TTCGATGAAATAGGAAAACAACTTGGCATAAGTGCAGATTTAAAGCGATGTTATCCTGATACTTATAAGCAAATATTATCAATTGCTTACTACCTTATATTGGAAGACAGAATTCCACTTAGCCGATTTCTCAAGTGGTCATAAATTCACAAACATCCTTATGTAATAGACATCCCCTCTCTGAGAAGCAGCGAAGTATTTGCTTCTATAACTGAAGAAGCACGTG
Organism: uncultured Candidatus Cloacimonadota bacterium; assembly: GCA_964604155.1. Classification (GTDB taxonomy): domain Bacteria; phylum Cloacimonadota; class Cloacimonadia; order Cloacimonadales; family TCS61; genus Stygibacter. The sequence goes on from CAZRXY010000104.1 coordinate 227, forward strand.
AATATTTCTTTCGATCGCAGGACAGACGTCGGGCAGATAAAGAATACTGGGCTTATGATATAACTTCCATATCCAACTATTACGCCTGTCTGAATCAAGTGAAATAAGGCAGAAACAAAGATCACGATCGACTTCCTCAGATTAATCTTGCCTTGCTATTCGGAGAGAAATCCAATATACCGTTTTATTATCGTAAACTTACAGGTAACATTACTGATGTCAAAACGGTTAAGAACTTACTGGCATACCCCCGAAATTTAATTTAAGGTTGGAATATTGAACTTATGAAGTTATTGGTCGTCACCATTGCGAGTGGTCGACAGACCTTCGCAATGGTTGACTTTGACAATAATCTTTATCTCACATAATATGAATCATTTAACAATACCAAAAATTATAAAACCAGGGGATGCCTGATATTTACGAATATTGTGTTTTAAGAAAATCAATTTGCCATGTTAGAAATATTTTCAACATTTCGACCTGGTAAATTTCAGAATTGGCTAATTATCTTAAAAACTGGTTATCGTGGTTTTAGACCAGACTCAAAAATTTATCGCCAAGACTTGGTGATTGTTCTTCTGACCTTAGAAATTGTAGTCTATGGGTTATCGCTGGTATAAGGCTATCACCATTTGGATAACCGCTTCTATTGACGAAAAGAATAGGGATAATAGAAATTGAGGGCTTGAGAAAGCGAGGCATTAGAAAGAAAGCTCTTTTTTTTATGCTCTTACTCTTTCTCGTTAAGCAATTTTTCGCCCAAACTGTAAAAAAGATTGACAGATAAACGGAAAAGTTTAAATTTCTCGACATGATGAACAGGATAGAAACTAAAGATTTAGTTAAGATATATGGTAAGAGAAGGGTGGTGAACGGAGTGAGCATCTCGATCAACCAGGGCGAGGTTGTGGGTATTTTAGGTCCAAATGGCGCCGGAAAATCCACTACTTTCTATATGATCCTTGGTCTGATCAAGGCAAATATGGGGGCAGTGCTCTTTAATAATAAAAATATTTCTAAGCTGCCGATGTATAAAAGAGCTCAATTGGGCATCGGCTACCTGGCTCAGGACCCCTCCATTTTTCATAAACTCACTGTAGAACAAAATATAATGGCGATCCTCGAAACTCTGCAGATGTCAAAAAAGGAACGACACCAGAGGCTTGAGCAGCATCTGGCTGAGCTCAATCTCACTCGTCTTGCCAAACAAAAAGCATATACCCTTTCCGGTGGCGAACGCCGTAAACTGGAAATCACCCGCTCTCTAGTAACCTCGCCCTCATTTATGCTCATGGACGAGCCTTTTGCCGGAGTCGACCCCATGGCTGTAGCTGATATCCAGGATATTATCAGAAAACTTAAAGATATGAATATCGGTGTGTTTATCACTGACCATAATGTGCTGGAGACCCTTAAAATCACAGAAAGAGCCTATATTATATACCAGGGGGAAATCCTGTTCTCTGGCACTTCAAAAGAACTCGTGAATGATGAAAAAGCACGAAAAGTTTATCTTGGTGAAAAATTTGTAAATCCCTTTTTGCAGGAACAATGAATAAAATCCACATGAACCACAATATCAGTCAGAAGCAGACGCAGAACCTGCTCATCAAACCCAAGATGTTGCAGTCCCTGCAATTGCTCGCAGCTCCTATTCTGGAACTGGAAGCATACCTTACTCAAGAACTGCAGAAAAACCCTATGCTGGAACTCGTAGATGATGAAGTAGATTATGAAAATGAAGAAGCAGCCCCGGATGATAACCCGGAATCTGAACTTTCTGATGAAGATATTGAAATCTTAAGACAAAAAGAAGAAGAGGAATCTCATTTTCAGGAAATATTGGAGGAAGCAAAGGAACTCAGTGAGGTTCTGGATTCCTGGCAGGAATTCAGCAATGAGCAATACAGCCGGTTGAGTAATGCAGAAGAACTCGATTTTGAAAAACGGTACGAATCTTATCCCGATATGATAACTTCTTCGCTGGATAAAGATAAATATTCAGACCAGCTTGATAGCCTCAATTTATCGGAAAAGGAATTCTATTTTGCTGAAGACCTGATAGATAGTGCAAATTCACACGGCTATCTGCCTTCTGAATTTTGTATTGAAGATCTGGGTAGAGAATATGGTATCTCCCCTGCCAGATCAAATGAAGTTCACTATATGATCTTGAATCTTTCACCAAAAGGTATCACTGCCCGCACTGTTGAAGAGTGTCTGCTTGTTCAGCTTGATCCTGATGACGAAAATTATGAGAATCTATTTAAATTGATTAATGAAGATTTTTATGACCTTATCCACATGAGATATCGATCTATCATTGCGAAATATGGCGTGAAAGAAAGTACTATTGTATATTGGAAAGAGATGATCTCGCATCTCGATCCCAAGTCGGGATTGCGGATTCAGCCCATTGATAATAACTACATTACTCCAGATGCGGTCATTAAAAAAATCGGCGATAATCTGGAGATTATTATCAATGATTATTCATCTTCAAGGGTACGGCTAAGTAAAAATTATCTCGATATCCTGAAAATGGTCAAAAATGATCGTGAAGCTATGGATTTTGTCCGTGATAAAATTAATGCCGCAAAATTTGTAATTAATAGCGTCTATAACCGCGGAAGAACTCTGGAAAAGGTAATCAGAGCTATTATCAGACACCAGCCCGAATTCTTCTACCAAGAAAAAGGTATTCTGCACCCTCTCACATATTCTATTATTGCTGATGAACTTAAAGTTAATGAATCTACCATCTCAAGAGTAGTCAGCAGCAAATACGTAGAAACCCCCTTCGGTCTGATGTGCCTTAAAGAATTTTTCACCAGCCGCGCCGGTAAGGATGAAAATTATAATTCTGTTTCGCGGCACAGTGTGGAAACTAATATCAAAGAATATATCGATAATGAAGACCCACATAACCCTATAAGCGATTTAGACCTCGTGGAAAAACTCCAGAATGATGGTATCACGGTCTCTCGCAGGCTGGTTGCCAAATACAGGCAATCACTGGGAATTTTAAATAGTCATCTAAGGAGAAAAAGTTGAAACATTTTCAAGTTGGCGTCATAGGTGGTGGTCCCGCTGGATATACTGCCGGCATCAGATTACAGCAATATGGCATTAAGGCAGTGGTATTTGAAAAGGACAGGCTCGGAGGCGTTTGCCTTAATTGGGGCTGCATTCCCACTAAAGCATTGGTAAAAGCTGCAGACCTCTTTGCCGAGGTTAATGAAATGTATAAAAAAGGCGTTTTTTCCGGTTATACAAAGCTTGATTTCGCTTCCGTGATGCAGTACAAAGATGATGCTGTGGAAAAACTCGTTTCCGGGATAGAATATCTCTACAATAAACGCGAAATTCCTGTGATCAAAACTGAAGTGAAAGAAATCGAATTAGATGGTAATGGCTATATTATCCATACTCCCCAAGAAGATTATGCCTGCGATTATATAATCCTGGCTACCGGCTCAAAACCAAAAGAAACAGGCGACCTCAAGTTTGACGGTAAACAGATTTTATCTTCCCGTGATCTACTGGCTCTAAATGAAATGCCTCAAAGCCTCGCCGTTATAGGCGGTGGCGTAATTGGCTGCGAATTTGCCAGCATTTTTAGACAATTTGGTGTTGAACTGCAGATCATTGAATTCCTGCCGGAACTTGTAGCACTGGAAGATTCTGAAATCAGCAAAAGATTGCTCGTGATGATGAAGAAAAGAAAAATTAAGATCTTCACCAATTCAAAAGTAGAAAGCTTGGAAAAACTTCCGGATAGGGTGATGATCCATCTTTCGTCCGGTAAAAAGCTGGAAGCAGAAAAAGTATTGCTAAGCATAGGTAGATCACCGGTGTGCAATGTGAATTTTAAGGGAAAAATCCTGGAAAAATCAGGAGATTTTGTAACTATAGACCATCAGATGCGTACTAATATCAAGAATGTCTTTGCTTTGGGAGACCTTAGCGGCAGGCTGATGTTGGCTCACGTAGCAAGCAGTCAGGCTCTTCTGGTGTGCGAGATCATTAAATCCCAGATCAACGGAGGAGAACATAATAAGCGTATTATGGATTATGAAAATATTCCCAGATGCACTTTTACCAATCCTCCCCTCGCCTCTGTGGGACTCACCGAGAAACAGGCAAAAGAAAGATATGGAGATATTCTTATTGGAAAATTTATGTTCTCTGCCAATGGCAAAGCCCTGGCTTCCGGATATTCCGAAGGCTTTGTGAAAGTGATCTTGGAAAAGAAAACTTCTCTTCTGAAAGGTATGCACATTATCGGACCCGAAGCCGCCGAACTTATTGCTCAGGGTGCGGTAATGATAAATCAAAATGCTGATATTTCCAGCCTGAAAGGGCTTGTGTTTGCCCATCCTACCCTTTCAGAAGCTGTCGGCGAAGCTGTCGAAGATGCAGAAGGTCTGGCTGTTCACAAAATATGACTTGCTTTTTTTACAGAAAAAGAAGCCAGCCGGAAAAATTGGATTATATTCTAAGTAACAAGGAGGTATCAGGCAATAATTGCTAAATCAGCTAAGCAAGAAAAAATTTACAGAAGGAGTAAATTATGGAAATTACAATTACTGCTCGTCACTTTGACCTGACAAACGCTATCAGGGAGTATATCGAAGTTAACGCCGAAAGACTGGAGCGTTATTTTGAACACATTCTCACTGTACATTTTATCTTATCATTAGAGAACGGCTTAAGCAATGTAGAATTGATCCTGCACGCACCAAAACATGATTTCAGAGCCGATGCCGAAGATAAGGATATGTATGCAGCTATTGACATTGCTCTAGAAAAAATGGAAACTCAGGTTAAAAAGCTGAAAGACAAGTGGACAAACCACCAGAAGAGAGGGCTTAAGAAAAATACCGAATTCATGTATGCCAATTTGATCGAAAAAGCCGGCGATAGGAAACGCATTAAAATTAAACGTATTCCGCCGGACGTCATGACCATTAATGAGGCAATAGATAAAATAGAATTAAATGAGGAATTCTTTCTCATTTTCCGTGATGTGGAAACCGATCAGCTATCTGTATTAGTGCGTAAGGATGATCTGCATTATAAGTTGTTTGCCACTGCCCAATAAATTATGTGTTACGGGGGCTCTCAAAAGCCCCCGTATATATGGTGCCTAAATGAAAAATATAAAAGAATATCCAGTTAAACAGTTTTATCTCGAGAAACAGAATGATCTGAAGCTCAGTCTACAGACTAATGAGAAAACTCTCAATAAGTCGATCAAGTCCCCATTCCTGAACCGCCCGGGACTGGCTCTCACGGGTTACTTTGACAGATTCGCCCCAGACCGCATCCAGATACTGGGCGATAGCGAAATCAGCTATATGCAAAGCCTCGAAGAAAAGCAGCTCTTTGAAAGACTCAAAGAACTGCTTGTCTTTGACCTGCCATGCATCATCATCACAAAGGGACTCTCTGCTCCTCGACCTCTTAAATTTCTGGCAGATGAATACCAGATACCCGTCTTTGTCTCGCACCTCAGCACAAATCGATTCTATAATGAGCTTTCAAAGCACCTGGATAATACCTTTGCCGAACAAATTTCTATTCACGGCGTGTTGGTGGAAGTTTTTGGCGTAGGTATGCTTATCACGGGGTCAAGCGGCATCGGTAAAAGCGAATGTGCACTCGATCTGGTAGATAGGGGTCACCGTATGATCTGTGACGACCTGGTTTCTCTACGCCGCCTCGATGGTAAGCTTACCGGACAGCCAAGATTCGAAAATATGTACACGATGGAAGTAAGAGGGATTGGCTTGGTGGATATAGAAAAGATGTATGGCATCCACGGAGTAAGAAAAAGAAAAGAAGTAGATATCCAGGTGGAACTGATGAAATGGGATGACATGGAAAGCTATCAACGCCTGGGTTTGCAGGACGAAACCACCGAGATTATGGGCGTGAAGCTGCCTATTATCTATCTTCCCGTTACTTCCGGGAAAAATCTATCCGTTATTATGGAAGTGATTGCAATGAATTACAGTTTACGCTCTTTTGGCTATAATGCAGCTGAAGAATATACTCGCAAAATTAATCGGTCTATTATGCAGGCTTCTCAGGCAAATAAAGAAATGGAGCAGAATATTGATAATCAAGAGGATAAAAGTCAGTAATCAATTAGGGCTGCATGCTCGCCCATCAACTATGTTAGTGAAAAAAGCCACCCAGTTTAGAGCAAATCTCAAAATCCGAAAGGATGAAATTGAAGTAAATGGTAAAAGTCTGCTCGGTGTTCTCACCCTGGCGGCTGCTTATGGCACGGAACTGGAAGTAGTGGCAGACGGTATCGACGAAAAAGAATTGATCAAAGAGATAGAAGACCTCTTCTCCAGTGGTTTTAATGAGGTATAATGGAAGTTTTAAAGGGTATTCCTGTTTCGAGAGGTTTCGGCATAGCTCAATCTTTATGCCTGGATATTAAATTCAAGATATCTGATAGAAAAATCCATAAAGATGAAGTAAATTCAGAAATTGAACGGCTTGAAAAGGTTATTGCCGAAACCCTCGCGGAAATTGATTTCCTGCTGAAAGACTTCAAAGCCGCCAGCAGTGAACATGAGATACTTAGCACCCATAAAACGATACTCAAAGACCCGGAATTGCAGAATAATCTAAAAAATATCCTTAGCCGTGAACTGGTTACTCTTGAAAAAGCACTGGAACTCAATTTGCAGTCTATCCGGCAGATTTTTTCACAAATGGACGATGATTATTTTTCTGCCCGGATTGTGGATTATCAAGACGTGACCAATCGGATGATGCGAAATCTCGATCTTGCCAATGATATTCAGGTAAGCTACGAAAATAAAATCCTTATCGCACAAGAGATCACTCCCTCCCAAGTGATGGAAGCTTATAAGCAAAAAGCAGTCGCTCTGGTCTCACTACAGGGAAGTAAAAAATCTCACACTTCCATCCTTGCCAGATCACTCATGCTCCCTTATGTGGCAAATATTGCTACCTCAATCCAAGATTTATGCAGTCAAAAGATTATCGTGGACGGCTTCCAGGGATTAGTTATCACTTCCCCCGATGCCGCCACTATTGACCAGTATCAGGAAAAACTGAAAGCTCATAAGCAAAAATATCTGGAACTTATTAAACTGGCTGATGTGAAAGCTCGTACCCGTGATGGTAAAAGAATACCGCTCTATTGTAATATCGAAATCCCTGAAGAAATCACGGCTTTAGAAAAATTGAATATCGATGGCATTGGCTTGTTTCGCACCGAGTTCCTCTATCTCGATAGAAAGGATATGCCCGATGAAGAAGAGCAGTTCCATATCTACAGGCAGGCGGCTGTTAAAATGGTGCCCAGACCCGTTATTATCAGAACTATAGACCTCGGCGGTGATAAAATTGCCGACAAGGTCTGTGAAAAAGAAGCTAATCCAAATCTTGGACTTAGAGGAATCCGCCTTTCATTTAAACATTTGGAACTCTTTAAATCCCAGATCAAAGCTATCCTACGCGCCGCTGTCTATGGCGAAATCCGCATCATGTTCCCTATGGTGATAAATGTGCAGGAAATCTTCAGAGCCAAAAAGATCATGGAAATATGTAAAAAGGAATTACGCTCACAGAATATTGAATTCAAAGAAGTTATCCCGATTGGTACTATGATAGAAGTGCCTGCCGCTGCTATCCGGGCTCACGAAATCGCTGCCGTTTGCGATTTTCTGAGCATCGGCACAAATGACCTCGTGCAATATACTCTTGCTGTTGATAGAAATAACGATCTGGTGGCAGAATATTATAACGAAATCGACCCTGCCGTCTTATTCCTCATAAAAAATGTCTGCCAGTCCGCTCACAAACTGGACAAAAAGGTCGCGGTCTGTGGCGAAATGGCTTCACAGGAAAAATTCACTAAACTGCTCATCGGGCTTGGAGTTGATGAATTATCTACCAGCCCGGCAAACTATAGCGAAATAAAAAATACTATTCTCAAGCTTGACACAAATCTCTGCACAGAATATGCGGACTCCTTAATTAAATAAAAAGGATTTGATATTGGAAAAGTTTTCTGCTACACTGGATGATGATCGCTTTATCCGGCAATTGGGCTGGGAGCCCTCTTATCATCAGGCAATTCATTTGCCTGAGCATATCCTCTCAGGCTATGGCACCAGCATTATTCCACCAGATTTTCAGCTAGACTCAAACTATGTGTATGTTGTTATGGATGGTGAAATAAACCCCTTACTATTTCAATTACTTCAGTTTATCTATAAAGGCAAAATAAATCTTCATCCCCTTAGCCATACCCCGGAAAATTGGCAGCCTGACGGTGGGCTTCTGATTGTACCCGATTACCAAAATAAACTTCAATTACTGACCCCAGGTGATAATATCTTCCTCCTAAATAGCAGAGATCAGTATGACACCAGAACACACCAGCTTTATTTTTCAGCCGATAGCCTGCATCATGCGGATGGTCTGGGCATCTTTCTGGGCGTGATTTGCAGATTTTTAGATAATCTCTGTAAGTGTGATAATAGCAATCTTATCTCAATATTAGTTGCCTTTCTCATGAAAAAAGCAGGCGCCATTGCTATTGCAATGCCTATAAAATATAACTTCGCCAAGCAGCTTGCAATTACTTTACTGAAATCACACAATTGGCAAATAAAAGCTCTATCTCCGGAATTTGAGGTGATTGGACAATATTGGAGAGATATTCTGTCTCAGACAGCAGACCTTTCTTTTGATAAAGGAGACGTTGTCTGCCTCACCAAAATCTGGTCGCAGCACAACGAAACAAAGTGTGCCCAAAAAATCTTTGCCGATGGTGTTGATACAATCAGCCAGATCAGTTCTTTTTATTATCTTGTCAATATCACCGCTGTCTATCTGGCAATCCTGAAAAAAACAATTTACCCAAAGGAATAAATTATGAAACAGCTATTTACCTCTGAATCCGTTACAGAAGGTCACCCCGATAAAGTGGCAGATCAGATTTCTGATGCCATTCTGGATGTGATCATGAGTGAAGACCCTATGGGAAGAGTGGCTTGTGAAACTTTTCTCACCACCGGACTGGTTATGGTAGCCGGAGAAATTACCACTGAGTGTTACGTGGAAATTCCAAGTATTGTTCGTGATACGCTGAAAGAAATTGGCTATGACGACGCAGATTCCGGCATAGGATACAAATCCTGCGGTATCATCACCAGTATAGACCCACAATCTACTGATATAAAAATGGGAGTCGATGAGAGCGAAGGCAAAGAACAAGGTGCCGGTGACCAGGGTATGATGTTCGGATATGCCTGTACAGAAACTCCCTCACTTATGCCAATGCCGATCTTTTATGCCCACAAACTCGCGGAAAGACTCGCCCGCGTCCGTAAGGAAAATATCATTGATTACTTGAGACCTGACGGCAAAACACAGGTTACTATAGAATATCGAGATAATAAACCCTATGCCTGCGAGGCTATTGTCATTTCCACCCAGCATCTTCCAGACGCAGATCAGGTGAAGCTCAAAAAACACCTCATCGAATATGTTATCAAACCCGTGATCCCGACAAATCTTATCACAGATTGCACAAAAATCTATACCAACCCCACAGGAAGATTCGTCATCGGCGGTCCCCAGGCAGATACAGGACTTACCGGTAGAAAGATTATCGTGGATACATACGGCGGAAAAGGTAGTCACGGCGGCGGTGCCTTCTCCGGCAAAGACCCCACAAAAGTTGACCGCAGCGCCTCTTATATGGCAAGGCATATTGCCAAAAATATCGTCGCTGCCGGCTTAGCTGATGAATGCGAAATTGAAATCGCCTATGCCATCGGTTTGGCAGAACCTGTTTCTCTTTTGATAAATTCATTCCGCACAGGTAAAATTCCTGATCTCAAAATCGCACGTATCGTTAAAGATCTCTTTGACCTCAAACCAAAAAGTATCATAGATTATCTGCAACTCAGAAGACCAATATATAAACAAACTGCTGCCTACGGACACTTCGGCAGAGATCTAAAAGATTTCACCTGGGAAAAAACTCACAGAACCGAGGAAATTAGAAAAAAAGCAGGTCTCTAACCTGACTATTTCTCCCCACGATTGCTCTGCCTCTTCACCCTGCGCTGATATGCCCGCTCCTGTGACGCTTTCTGCCTCTCCTGCTCCTTCTTGTCATCATAGTACATCTTCATCACTATGTAGGCAAACCAGAATGATAGCAACAATATAAATAGATTTATGATCGCCACATGCAATGCCGATAAAAATCCTACTGCAAGACTGATAAATACTAACATTATGCAAATAGTGCCTACAGTATTTGAGCCAGGCTTCTTGAACATCGTGAAATTAAAAAACACAAATCCAATAAATAAATAGAGGATGAAATACCCCGCAAAACTCAATACATTAATATCCATAGATATATCCCTGCCTTTTATGAAATAAAAATTGTAATCGCCCCCCACAAATGTCAAGCAGATTATTATCCTGGCATAACCCCGAAATTAAATAGAAAAGTGGAAATAATGATCAAGTATACAATTAGTCGTCACCATCGCTGAGAGCTAACGCACATCCGAGAGGTAACTTGGATTGAAGAAGGTCTCTCATCAAAAACCTTGCGAATGGTCGATAGACCTTCGCAATGGTTGACTTTGACAACAATTGTTATCTCACTTAATATAAACCATTTAACAATACCAATAATTATTAAACCAGGGAAATGCCTGGATTATTATCGCAGCTAACTGGGCTGTGAATTTATAAGAAAAGCCCTCCGAAGAGGGCTTCATTATGGCTCCTGAAGAGGGATTTTAACCCCCGACCTAGTGGTTAACAGCCACCCGCTCTACCGCTGAGCTATTCAGGATCAATCACTACTGATGAACGCCTTTAAATAAATTGCTGATTATCGTGTCAAGAAAAAAATCAGTTTTTCCTGATTATTTGTTTACCTGAAACTTGGTGTCACCTTCTTCAAAAAATGCTGTGATCTGCTCTATAGCTGCCACGCCCGCATTGATATTTGCCTCGCCGGTTTGAGCACCCATCTTTTTAGGTGTAAAATATACCTGAGAACCAAATTCTGCCTTTAGCTCATCAGCATTATCAGGAGCTATATCTGAGGCATACTTCAGGTCACTACGCTCGCCTAACACAAATTTCAACCCCTCTTCACAAATCACTTCCTTACGTGCTGTATTGATGAGCGTGGCACCTGCAGGCAGGCAACGGAATAGATCGCGATTGATAGATTTTACAGTCTGATCAGTCTTAGGTAAATGAAGCGATATATAATCGCAGGTAGAATAAAGTTCTTCGGCAGTTGAAAGTGGGATCACACCTTCAGATTTCAAAAGATCATCACTCACATAAGGATCACAGGCATACACCTGCATACCAAAACCTTTGGCTATTCTTGCCACATTTCTGCCCACATTGCCATAAGCATGAATTCCAATCTTTTTACCCAAAAGCTCGCTGCCGGCTTTGGGAGTGAATTGATTGCGAGCCATATAAACCATCATACCAAAAACCAGTTCTGCTACTGCATTTGAATTCTGCCCGGGAGTGTTCATGCAGACAATGCCCTTTGCACTGGCTGCCGCCAGATCAAGATTATCATAGCCTGCCCCGGCACGAACCACTATCTTGAGATTTTCTGCCTGGGCTATCACCTGCGAAGTTACTTTGTCTGATCGGACAATTAAAGCATCCACATTTTTTACTGCTGCTAACAGTTCATCCACAGATGCATACTTCTCAAGCAGAATAAATTCATATCCTGCCTGATCACATAATACCTTGATTTTTTCCACCGCCGCTGCCGCAAATGGCTTCTCAGTGGCTACAAGTACTTTCTTAGACATTATCGCCTCCAGTATATTTTTGATCAATTTCTCCGATACCGCCACTTAATGGTCAAGCAGTTTATCAATTTATGCCAATCTTTAATCCCCTTGTCCTGCTTGAATACCTGCATTTTCATCATTTACTGCTCCTTCTTGCCCGTAATTGACAGGTGCTCCATATTATTGCGTCCCGCCCCAGATCACTGCCTTCTAGTCAAGCCAAAACAGCATAATATCTCAATGTTACGCCGTTTTGGCTTGCAGTGGAGAGATTATGGATGGAATCTGAAATGATTTTTTTAGTAGTTACCCTCAGCTTGTGTTGAGAGGGTTAGATGAAAAAAAAGGTGCTATAAAATTACAAAATACTTGACGGAATAGAGGTAAAACAGGAGGTAGATATAAAGTTATAAAAAAACAAGGAGCTGAGATGAAGAAATTCAGTATCTACAAATTGATCAGCGTGATAGCGTTTATTGCTCTGGTATTTATTTTAGCATTGCCAAATTTTTTTGATATCAATAAAAAGCAGGAGACCGAGCAGTGTATTAAGAATATGCGGATAGTATATAGTGCAGCAGTGGAATATTTTGCAGCAGAGGGTCAGGATTTTTCAGGGACGACCAGCGATTTGGAGCGTATGGGCTATCTAAAGCGGAGTTACGAATGTCCTTCGGAGGCACCTGGAGATAAATATGAGGTAAAGATAGATAGCAAAAGTGGCAAGATATCTGTGCGTTGCGTCAATGAGATCAAGAGTTCACCGGAATTATTTACCAATTCATTTGAGGATTTTATCTATTTTGTAAACATATTAAAATTTCATCAGAAACCCACTTCGGAATTCATCTATAGCCATTTAAGTGAAGAGGTGAAGGCTTTATTGCAGGAGCATGAAGCATATTCCAATTCACTGTTTGATGTTCGCACCGTGCTGGAATGGGATAAATTTATTGAGAATCTTAATTACAGAAGAAGTGAGCCGGCATTGCGGGAAATCTGGTTATTATTATCAGCAGCATCTCGTGATATTCTCGTCCAGTGGGATAGAGTAGAAAATCCATTGACCATAGAGCAGCGTCTGCAATTAACTCAGGAAATAAACGAGAAGATAATAGCAGGTCATGAATTTAGTAAAGAAGTGACTCACTCTCTGGGATTAAATAGTGAAGGCAGATCATTACGAGCCAGAGGATATAGTGATCTTAATCAGATAGAGAAGCAGCGTTACAACAGGATACTGCTTGAGCATATATTTCCTTTTGAATTCCAGGAAGGTACAAAATATAACTACCCTGTAGATGAATTGAAGGAATTGCTGGTGGAAAATATAAATGTTTTGATGCATGATAATGTCTTTAATGATAAGGACTTTATAAATGAGATAAAATTGAGCGGCAGAACCGTGAAGCAGCTTGAAAAACAGCCTGAATCTCGTAATGATATCATACTCTCTAACAGACTTTTACTTCAAGATGCATATCCCTCTCTTCTGGTGAGATATGAAGATGAGTACAGTGATCATCGTTTGCCGGTGAATTATTAGAGATAAAACCCGAGAATTTATATCTAGCCTGTCGCCAGCGACAGGCTCTTTTTTTAAGGAGAATATTTAATGAAATACACGGAATTTTTGGAATATATTTATGAGCGTCATTCCGGTAACGTGAAACTGGGCTTAGACAGGATGAAGAGTATTTTGGAAGCAATGGGTAATCCAAACCGGAAGCTGAAGGGAATCCATGTAGGTGGCACCAATGGCAAGGGCTCTACCTGTGCCATACTGGAAGCACTTTTTCTGGCAAGTGGCTTTAGGACAGGATTGAACACATCACCGCATCTGGTGGATTACCGCGAGCGGATCAGGCTGAATGGCAGCGAGATATCGGAGTCCGAATTGATAGAATTATACTCAGACTGGGAGCAGGTGTTTAGCGTAAATGAGGCATCATTTTTTGAGATCACAACGGCAATGGCGTTTCGCTATTTTTATGAGCAGCAGGTGGAAGCAGCCATTTTTGAGGTAGGATTGGGTGGAAGGCTGGATGGCACGAATCCTTTTATGGCAGAAATAGCCGCTATCACTACGATATCGCTGGATCATGTGAAGAGTCTGGGCGGCACGATCAGGAAGATAGCCTGGGAGAAAGCGGGGATCATAAAAAAGGATCAGGATGTGGTGCTGGGGTTTATCAATGAAGAAGCAATTCGGGAGATAACGCGTGTTTGTGAGGAAAAGGGTGGCAGGATATATGCATTGGGAAGGGATTTTATGGTAAGTGATATAAAAACTGGTTCAGATGGAACCAGATTTGATTACGAAGATGAAAATGTAACCTGGAAGGGATTGAGCGTTAATTTATCCGGAGCGTATCAGGCAAATAATGCTGCCGTGGCTTTGAGAGCCTATATTACATGGATGAAGAATAGAAATCTCAAGATTTCGGAACAGCTCGTAAGCAAGGCTCTTAGAGGCATTCACTGGAGGGGGCGGTTGCAAATTTTGCAGCGAGAGCCTTTGGTGATTATAGATGGAGCGCATAATGAAGAAGGAATTGGCTTGCTGGTCGATAGTATAAAGCGGATTTACAGCGGACGCAGAATAATATTTGTCCTGGCGATACTGAGAGATAAGAATCTGCAGGTTATGATCAAGAGAGTATGCGAAGTATCAGATAAATTGATAATCAGCAAAAATAAATCAAAAAGGGCTGCGGAGATAGAAGAGCAAGTGATGATAGCAGAAAGATACAAGGCAGATTATGAAACGGCACGAGACGTGGTGTCTGCAACAAAACGAGCGCTATCGATGGCTCGCAAAGATGACGTAGTGATAATATCTGGTTCACTTTATACAATATCTGAGGTTTTGGCAGAAAAGATGTTCGAGGAGAATTAATGAAAGGAATGTTTATTACATTTGAGGGTATTGAGGGTTGCGGAAAATCTACCCAGTCAGAATTATTGCGAGACAATCTTAAGAAGCTGGGCAAGGAAGTGATATTAACTCGAGAGCCTGGAGGCACTGCGATCTCGGAGCGTATTCGGCAGATATTGCTTGAGCCTGATCATGCCGAGATGCTGCCGGAGACAGAGCTGCTGCTTTATTCTGCCAGCAGAAGCCAGCATACGGGACAGAAGATCATACCATCAATTAAAGCGGGTAAAATCGTAATTTCAGACAGATTTTATGATTCCACCATAGCTTATCAAGGTGCCGCCAGGAATATTGAATCGGCGGCTATTGATTTTCTCTGTAAATTTGCCGCCTATCATTTGCAGCCGGACGTAACATTTTTGATAGATTTACCGGTGGAAACCGGTTTAAGCAGGATCAAGTCAGGGACGGCAGACCGTCTGGAGCAGGAATCAGTGAATTTTCATCGCAAAGTGAGGCAGGGATTTCTGGAACTGGCTAAGCTACATAAGCGTATAATAATTATCGATGGACAAAATACAATAGAAAAGATTAATGGTCTCATAATGGAAAATATAGAGAAATTAATGAAAGAGAGGAACTCATGAATTTAAAAGGTATCGGAAAAGTATTCTTCTCACTCGGTTTTCTGGGCTGGGTGCTGATAGCCGTGATACTGATAAGCAGCTACAAAGTGGATGCTCAGGATAATGATAGAGATAATGTTCTGAAGAAGATGGAATTATTCAGCCATGTGCTATTTAATCTGCAAAAAAATTACGTGGACACGCTTTACGTAGAAGACCTGATAAATTCTGCAATAGATGGCATGCTGGACGATCTGGACCCACACACTTCTTTTTTTCAGCCGGACGAATTTGAGAAATTTAATACAAATACCCAAGGTGAATTTGGAGGACTGGGCATCACAATAAATAAAATTGGCGATTATATCACGGTGGTATCTCCCATCGAGGGCACGCCGGCTTACAAAATGGGAATTATGGCAGGTGACAAGATAGTAAAGGTGGACGGTAAAAATGTGGTGGGATTATCTACAGATGATGCCATTCATGAGATGCGTGGTGATCCGGGCAGCAAGGTGGTGATCACTATAAGACGCCCGGGCATAAAAGATGATCTCGATTTTGAGATCATCCGTGATGTGATTGTGATAAACAGTATACCTTATTCCTTTGTGATGGATAATGGAGTGGGCTATTTAAGAATCAGGCAGTTCAATGCCAAAACTACCTCGGAATTACGTGATGCTCTCGATGAATTAGAAAAAGAACGAATGCGGGGACTGGTGATAGACCTGCGCTTCAATCCCGGCGGATTGCTGTCCGAAGCAGTAAATACAGTAAATGAATTTATCGGCAGAAATAAGCGGGTTGTCTTCACGAAAGGCAAGATAGATGAAGCTAATCAGGAATATTTCACAAGATATAATAGAGAACGCTCAGGTTACCCGATTGTGGTGCTAATCAATGAGGCATCAGCGAGTGCTTCGGAAATTTTTTCAGGGTCTATGCAGGATTATGACCGTGCCTTAGTTGTGGGCAAAACATCTTACGGCAAGGGCTCGGTGCAACGACTCTTTAAACTTAATGATGGATATGGAGTGAAGATAACCACTGCTAAGTATTACATAAATTCAGGTCGCTGTATTCATAAAGACCTTAATGACAGATTACTGAAAGATGTGCGGGTGAGGAATGGCGAACTGAGTGCGGAAGAGCTGGAAAAAATGCGCGAAGAAGCAGATGAGGCACATCTAAAAGATATCTACTTTACGGAAATGGGCAGAGTCGTTTATGGCGGCGGCGGCATTAATCCTGATCTGGAATTAGAACAGGCTAAGATGACGCGGCTGGGAATGGATATACGAAGAAAAAATCTTACCTTTAATTTTGCCGTAGATTATATGATAGACCATGGGGAAGAGGTAAATCTTGATTTTGTTGCTGATGAAGCTTTGATAGAAGAATTCCTGCAGTTTGCCCGGAAAGATAGCGTGGAATGGTCAGAAGCTCAGCTCGATAGCACGATGAACTGGATAACCAATAATCTCACGAGTAATATTATCAGTAAGAAATTCGGCGAAGTGGAAGCTTATAAGATATCTATTCAAGACGACCAGCAATTGCAGCAGGCTTTGGATATCTTTGATAAATGCACGACATTGGATGAGATGTTTGATTACGCTGCCCGGCAGCAGAGTATAAACGAGGATTTGAAAGCTTCCGGAAAATAAACTCCGGAAGCCTTTTATTCTCAGGTCGCAAAAATAGAGCTATAGAAAAATATTTACAGATATCCTAATAGCGGCAATCTTCCCTAAATCGAGCATTATAGCAATAAATATGTACTATTATTGATCGGTTATAAGTATAAACTGATACTCTATAATGCAGGCAAAAAAAACAGCACCGGAAACCGGTGCTTAATTTTTGGTGCAGAAGGCGGGACTTGAACCCGCACACCCGAAAGAGGGCACAAGATCCTTAGTCTTGCGTGTCTGCCAATTCCACCACTTCTGCGAATTTATTATAAACTATCTTGCCCGGCAGCGGGTAATTCCAGAGGAACTTCTTCCAGAGGAACTGCCTCACCAGCAGGAAGAGACTGTTCGGTTTGTGCGGATTCACGCAGCTTCTGGACGGCAGATGCCGATCTGCCCCGCGTCCTTCCTTCATTGAAGAAAGCAAGCGATGCACAAAGTACAAAAAATACTGCTACCAAAATACGAGTGAGTTTTTTTAACATTGCCGGAGCTGACTGACCACCCAGAACCTGACTGGCAGCTCCGCCCAGTGAACTATCCAGACCACTACCTTTACTGGTTTGTACCAGTATTATCAATATGGTCGCTATTGCGACTATCACATGCAATACTATTAATAATGTGTACATTTACACTCCTATATTCAAAGCTGAGTACCCTTATTCTGAAGAAGCATGATTATGTCAATATAAATTATTCCAGAGACCGACATATTCTCCTGAAGAAATAACACGGCGTGCAAAATATTCAGGGATACCCCTGCTTTTTGAATTTATCGTAGTTCTAATTAACTGGGATATAAAGTATTAGGTTGTATTATCCTTGGTCGACCATCCCGGAGAGCTAACGCACATCCGGGAGGTCTCAATTGTGAAGTATTCAACCATCTAAGTTACCTT
>CAZRXY010000105.1:0-68556 GCA_964604155.1 uncultured Candidatus Cloacimonadota bacterium
TGCGGTGGCTATAGCTCTGCCCACCTGATCATCCACCGTAAAGGTGAGTAATTCTTCGCCAAACCAGTTCTCGGGCGCACTAAAGGTAACCATCAATCCCGCTATCTCTACAATGATGTTTTCAGTCTCACTCACTGTAAGAACAAGTTCATCACCATCCACATCAAATACATATTCTGTGAAATCTACTTCCAAAGATTCATCTTCATCAAAAACAAACATCTCCGGCAGGTCTATCTCAGGGGCATCATTCACCGGATGCACAATCAGTTCAAACATATCGTCCGCAGTTGCTCGTGTTACATTGTCTGTTATCGTTATCCGCACATCACAAGTTGTGTAATAATTCTCTCCAGGTGTAATAACTGCTACTAAACCGCTATATGATATCTCCCATTCACCCGCATCATAAATAGATATATTGGATATCACCAATTCATCTCCATCCACGTCATATACATAAGGCGAAATATCAAATTCCAGAGTAGTGTCTTCATCTATTTCCACAACTTCCGGCAAATCTATCACTGGCGCATCATTCACCGGTAATACTACGATATCAACGCTTATTTCCGCCACCGCTCTTTCCTGGTTGTCTGTCACTCCAATTACTATGGATTCTGTACCATACCAGTCCTGCGGTGCACTAAAGGTGATCACAAATGCCTCTATCTCGGTTATGATTGCTTCTGCACCCAATACATACATGCTAAGCTCATCACCATCTACATCGTAAATGTATTCCTCAAAATCCACTACTGCTGATTCGTCTTCATTAAAGATGATCTCCGGCTCAGTATAAGTAAATTCAGGAGCGTCATTCACCGGATTAACTATCACCAGCACGTCATCACTTGCGGTTAAACGCATCTCATTGTCATCTACAGTAAACGTTATCACTTCCTCGCCATACCAGTTCTCAGGAGCAGAAAATAATACTACCCCACCTAATATCTCCACTATTATGTCTTCATTTCCACTTGCAGTTAAAGTAAGGTCATCCATTTCCACATCCCAGATATAACCTTCTGCAATAAAATCAACCAATAGCTCCTCGTCCTCATCAAACATGAAGTATTCCGGTAATTCTATCACCGGAGCTGTGTTACTGTTCAGCACGGTGATCACTACTTCGTCAGGCTCACTCCAGGCTTCGCCGTCACTCACTACCAGGCTGAAGGTATACATAGTCTCTTCATCTACTTCCGGGGCAGTGAAAGTAGGCATTGCCGAAGTGGGATCACTTAGCTCTATCCCTTCCGGTGCTGTCCAGGCAAATTCCAGATCGGGTATGGATACCGTGGTTACAGTAAATTCAAAGGGATTAAAACCATCACCCACTACCATATCTGCTACCCACTCTATAGTTTCTTCGATGTCGTAGATCATATCTGTATTTGCATCCCAATATTTAAAAGTGATTGTCTCCCCGCCAGTAACATTACTATATACCATAGGCAGGAATATTATATGACCAAAGGGTACAGTATAATCAAGTACGGAACCATTTTCAAAACTGGCTATTCCACGGCATTCGTCTTCTACAAAGCAGCCAAGCATGCCGGTAGTTTCAGCCACTTCTACGCCATCAAGTATCACCACACCCCAGATTGATCCGTTATATTCAAAATCCGGCGGATTGATTGACCAGCCCGGTTCACGAGAATCTTCTCCATCGGGATCATAAGAACCTGTCCCATCTAATTGCACCAGTTCACCTTCCATCACAACCTGATCTTCGCCTGCATCTGCTACCGGTGGCATATTACTGTTCTCCACTGTAATCGTCACTTCATCAGGTTCGCTCCACGCCTCACCATCGCTCACTACCAGGCTGATCACATAAGCTGTGGTCTCAGTCACTTCAGGAGCTGCAAAGGTCGGCATCATTGAAGTCTCATTACTTAGTTCTATTCCATCAGGTGCCGTCCACAAAAACTCCAGATCAGAGGTTGGCATGGTATTAACCGTAAATTCAAAGGGATTAAAACCGTCACCAACTACCATATCTGCTGCCCATTCCATAGTTTCTTCCACATTGTAGATCATTTCCGTATTGGCATCCCAATACTTGAATGTGAGCGTCTCTCCGCCCGTTACATTACTATATACCATAGGCAGGAATATTGTATGACCAAAAGGTACCGTGTAATCAAGCACAGATCCATTCTCAAAACTGGCTATCCCGCGACATTCATTCTCGACAAAGCAGCCAAGAATACCTGTAGTCTCAACCACTTCCACACCATCAAGTATCACGATACCCCAGATTGATCCGTTATATTCATAATCCGGCGGATTGATTGACCAACCCGGATCACGCGTAAATTCCCCATCAGGATCATATGACCCGCTGCCGTCAAGCTGCACCAAATCACCTTCTGTCACTATCTGATCTTCACCAGCATCTGCTATCGGTGGAATATTGCTCAAACCTGTCTCTAATAATACCTGCGTATTACCCTCGAAAACATAGTTTCCTGTCCAGGGTGGTACCGGAGCGGATATTATCTCTGTTAATTCCACTTCTTCGCTTGCATCCCAAATCCTGTAGATCACAGGATGGTCTATCACATAACCATCTATTATCCCTGGCGTAAGATAGCTGTCCCATGATGCTACTACTGCATAAGGAGCTGCTCCCGATACTACTGTAGTTCCCACACATATCTCCGCACCACCACCATCTATATCAAATACAGCTATTTCATCGCCTGCTTCTAATGCTGCTCCATTTATGGTCGCCGATAACACGTCTATTGTATGCGGATACAACGGGTCTCCACTCCAGACTGTTGTGAAATGAGCCTCCGGCGGCGGAGTTCCTCCTACTTCAAATATATAGGGATCCCAGCCATTGCCTACTACCATGTCGGCTATAAATTCTAATTCTCCGGTTATATCATAGATCATATCTTCACTGGCATCGTAATATTTAAATGTAAGCATATCCCCACTGGTATTATTACTATAGACCATAGGCATGAAAGCTACATGACCAAAGGGCTCTGTATAATCCTGAACGCTGTTGTCACTCTGCTGAGCTATGCCTCGGCATTCGTCACCACAAAATGCAGCTACCATGTCATTTACATCATCCACCTGCACTCCATCTACTTCCACTACGCCCCAGATGAAGGCATTATATTCATAATCCGGCGGGTTCACAAACCAGTCCGGGTCTCTAGTGCCATTACTCATAGTACTCAGATTTTCGGCACTTAAGGATTCTTCCTGCCTGAATGTGAATTCCCCTCTTGGCTCGGGATAATTAAATTGCTCGGGAGCTGTCATCTGCAGCATATAACCACCCAAAGGATACATCGTGCCCAAGCTGCCAAACCAACCCATTCCTGTATAATGAATAGCACTCTGAGTCTGATTCTTGATATTACTGCCATTCTCAATTGAGCCCAAAGCATCGTTGATTGGCTCCGACGCCTGCGGTGCAAATGATATCCAGTTCCAGCCACTGGTCAAATTATAGGTAGTCTCTGCCAAATCTACCGGCACTCCGGTATATTCCCAGACTACCTGATTCTCTGCTTCCAGCTTGTAGAATGTGAGGTTATTCATTGCGCTCAAACTGCCAAACCAGCCCATTCCCTGATAATAGATGGCGCTCTGAGTCTGACTCTTGATATTGGCTGCATTATTACCTAATGAGCTCAATACACTATTTATGCCCATATCATCTCCGAGCACGTTAAAAGAGAACCAGTTCCAGCCTGCCACCATATTCTTGTTTACTTCTACTTCCTGAGGTCCACCCACAAATGTTACCACTCCGGGCTCAAGATTCAGCAGATTCGTGGAATTGTACCTAAAATAACCTAAATCCACGTCACTAAAGCCTTCCTCGCCGGCAGGCTCAAATCCCAAAGTACACAGAACCCCCTCTCCGGTTATGGGCATCACATTGGCATAAGCTACCACTACTACCCCGGGGGAGGTTTCATTGGCAATCAGATTTCCCGGATTGGGTACGCTGCCTAAGGCATAACTGCCGCTATACGTCATCATGCTGCTGTCATATAATAATTCAAATTGAAAAGAGATTGCTCCCATCTCAGTAGTTAATTCGCTAGTTAATACCCCAAGTGCAAAAGGCTCCTCAATGCCCACTACAGGAGAATCTACCGTGATTACTACATCTGAAAATGGATTTGGTGCTACTACTATTACATTGCCATCTATCAGATTTTCCTCCTCAAGAAAGGTGGAATTGTATTTAAAATCGTAGATGTCTAATAGTGTCTCTCCAGCGGTTAAAGCACTGAATTCGATGATTACCAGATTGCCTGAACCTGAAATACTTTGATAATTGGCATAAGCCGCCCTTAGTGTCCCCGGCTCAAATTCATTTGCAATAAGATTAGCTGGCGATGGCATATCCCCCAGCGTTATTCCTTCATACTGAATTAATGAATTATCAAAACCTAAATCAAACTGGAATGCGATTACATCCCATTCTAATAATACCTCGGTAGTACTCACTGTTATCTGAAATGTATCGCCTTCTTCTACCATTGCCTCTGATACTGTGATCACAGTATTCTCAAACTGACCATAAATAAACATCATAGAAAACACCAGAAAACAAAAAACTAATATGCGTTTCATGTGTCCCTCCTGTTAATTATTTTTTTTATTCTTTTTCATCTTTCCTTTTCCTTTTTGCGAGGCACCGTAATGCCTCCCAAAAAGAAAAATACCAGGGCGGATTGCTCCGCCCCGGTATCCTTTTGCTCCTATTTGAGCATTATCATCTTGCGGGTCTCGTTCAAGTCACCTATCTTCACTTTGTAGAAATATACTCCGCTTGATACTGAGCGATTACTGTTGTCAGTTCCGCTCCATTCAAATGAATAATTTCCACTTGCTACTGTCTCATTAACCAGGCTCTTGACCAATTGTCCCTTAACGTTATAAATATTGATGCTTACTGGTGTGTTATTATCTTTTACTGCCAGCTTGATCATTGTTGTGGGATTGAAAGGATTCGGATAATTGCCAAATACTGCATTAGCTGCTATCACTCCACTTTCCAGATCCTCGACGTTGTAAGTAGTCTCTGTGCTGATGCCGTTGCAGGTCGTGATCAGGACAAATTCGCCACTGTCTTCCACAAGTTCATAAGGAATACGAAGGAATTCGCCACTGATTGCTTCTGCATTTGCCAATGCTACTGCATTGCCATTTACGGCATGAAGATAATCTATCTCGGTTTCTTTGAAATTGAGCAATTCACTATCCGTGCTCACACTGAAACCATAAAGCTCTCCAGTTGCACTAAAGACAAGTTCTCCATTCTCTGAAGTCATAACAACTTCTGCTGATGGTATGGCAGTTCTGGCTTCCACTGGGAATACATCTATCATACCCACAGCATACTGCAGAATAAGAGCTGCATCATAAGCTTCCGGCGTGCCATTGCCATCCACATCTCCGGCAATTAGTTCCCAGGTCCAAGGCAGGGGTGCCCCCACTGGATTCATTCCAACCGTGTATTGAAGTACATTAGCTGCATCAAAAGCATCTATCACTTCATCTCCAGTTACATCACCATAAAGATATGCCTGACCCACCGTCAAAGTTACCGGCACTACTACATCCGGGTTGTAAAGATCGTTACTCTCGATCACTATCTCACCCATCATCACATCTCCATCTATCAGCCCAGCGGCATCAAAATGAAGGTTATGAGCATCTGCTCCACCACCTACGGGGATCAAACCACTCACAGCCATACTGCCGTCAAAGGTTACCCAGGGATTGATTGGAATGCTGTAATCCACTACAAGATATGGAGGATTAGCCTGATTCCAGCCGTCTATCAAGGTGTAATATGAAGTTCCCATATCACGCGGAGAAGCTCCTACGGCAAACCAACCCTGAGAAAGTGCTGCTGCCAGATCCGCATTAGCCGTGCCCACCAGATTATAAGCATGCCATCCCGGAGCAAAAGTACCTGTTTCATTATTAAATGAATAGGCTGATGCCTGGGGATTACCGGCTATTATATGTGCCTGAAGTGCTGCTGCACCAGTAGTTAATGGATCAAGTAAACATGGAGTAAGCGACCAGTATGGCCAGTTTGTGTCATTCACATATACATTGCATTCAATGCTGTTGATTATTGCTCCAGCAGGAATACCGGATACGTCAAACATCATCCAGCCGTTCTCTACATCAATTGCTCTCACATTGCTGTTGTCGGTGAAGTCGGTTGCATCCACTGATCCAGTCCAGTAAGCCTCATCTTGAGGATAAACTTCTACAATTGCTCTACCCTCATAATAGAATATCTCTGCAGAATAATCCAGCTCCAGATCACCATCATTTCCAATAGTTAATGGGAAATCTGCTGTGCCGTCTGCTGCTACTATCACGTCAAACGCTTCTGGATTTACAGTTATATCCGGTGTAGGAATACTTCCGGTGATCTCCAGATCTGCTGCTACCACTGCACTCACCTCGCCATCGCCAAATACGATATTGGCATAATATGTCAGTCCAGGAAGCTCGATAGCGTTAAAGGTTGCTGTGATATCTACACTGGCACCCGGTGCCAGTGTACCATTATGTGGTGCTATGCTTAACCAGGTCTCTGTCGGGCATAATTCATACATCGTTACTATATAGCTCGATTGATTCATCACACCGATCACAAATAAACCATCAGCATAGTCTGCTGAAGTAAAGGCTCCACCGGCTATATCTTCTCCGGGTACTCCATGATCCTCAAGTACATCATGGATAACGCCCGTCTCTGCACCAGTCTCTATATTATACTGAGCTATTACGCAGCCACTGCCACCCTGGCTGTAACCATACAGGTATGGTCCGCCTTCTGTGATATTGTCATAAGCCAATCCGTAGAAATCACCCCAGGTTCCGCAAGGGAAGCTGTCAAGTATATTGCCCGTACGACTTACCAAGGTCACATCTGTGCTCCAGTCATTTACCCAGAAAGCATCATTATCGTCATCATAGGCAATTGCACGTACTGCTACCGGACTGATGATTGTCTCTACCAAAGTCTGGCTGCTAAAATCCATCTTCCAAAGATTCGTTCCGGCAGCTCCACCATAGAAATACTGACCGTCGTATGCCAGATCCCTGAGACCCGTTACACCCGGTATAGTAAAGGTTTCTATGAAGTTGCCATCTATGTCAAACTTGTTGATATCGGCTGAATTCCATGCTGCTGTATAGAAGTATGTGCCGTCAAATTCGATGCCTGCCTGGCTGACTTGTGTTGTGGTAAAGGTTCCCACTATGTCCCAGATATCACGGGTCTGAGGTACTTCAAAGATTTGAGCTTCCGGGCTCAATTCTGCCCCAGCTCCCACCTTCTCTGCAGGCCTCGGAGTCATCTCACCCACATTAAAGCTGCCACGCGTCTGGATTGAACCATTCCAATAGAAATTACCATCTCCATTATTGGTCAAAGTAATATTGTGATCTGAGGTTAAACCATAATCCAATACCTCACTCAAAGAAGTAGGATTAACCGTAACATCGGCTGTCCCCAGTTCTACTACTACGTGATTAGTCTCTGGAGATTCACCTTCATCATATACTGCTGTCACATAGTATTCATAAATCCCTGCTGCCAGACCCAGATCGTCATACATCGTCTCGCCTACAGTTGCTATCACTTCATCATCGCGATATACGTTATACGTGCCTGTAAATTCACGTACTGTCTCACCAACACCGGCTGAACCTAATTCCAGTCTCATATCCGTCTGAATCGGCTCCGGATTCCACGGCTGTGGACGAGCTAATACTACGTTCTCACCACGCTCTCCGGCTATGCCACCCCAGATATTCCAGTTGTAATCCAAACCAAATCCACTCAGCGGATCCCAGGTAAGTCCATTATCCATAGTGATCATATCACCAAATCCGGCTACGGCAGGTCCTGCATCACATCCGGCTGGATATTCTAAAGCTGCATGAGTTACTTCATAACCAATCCATAACTCTGTGCTGCCGTCAATCAGTACCGGAGTGTTAAATACGAAATTGTTCCAGTCAAGAGCAACAGGCGTAACTGTCTGCTGCAATAATACGTTAGCTGCATTAGGCCCACTCCATACATACAGAGTCATGGCACTTGGCAGATCATTTATATAAACCGTTACATTAGACAGCAATTCACCGGCAAATGGTGCCAGTTCGGCAGGAGTAAATCTCGCTGCCACGCTGAATGTGCCACCGTCTGTCAAGCCAATAGCATCAAAATTGATCATGTCATCCCAGTGCAGAATATCTGTCGGCGGGAAAAATGGTTCTGTCCATTCCAATCCCACATTGTAGCCATCCACTGTTGCCGTCAGGTCCGTGGCAGGATTCATTATTATATCAAGACCAAAATCCTGTACTGTTACTACGTCTTCCAGAATTCCTACTCCGATAGCTAACTGACCTGTATATCCGGGAGCATTACACAATACATCATAAGTGCCCACTAATACTTCAGGAATAGAGTAATATCCGGCCGCATCTGTCGTGCCCT
Source organism: uncultured Candidatus Cloacimonadota bacterium (assembly GCA_964604155.1). Classification (GTDB taxonomy): domain Bacteria; phylum Cloacimonadota; class Cloacimonadia; order Cloacimonadales; family TCS61; genus Stygibacter. The sequence goes on from CAZRXY010000105.1 coordinate 8,528, forward strand.
GATAATTTCCACAGATTACCGAGGCTCCAAATATCGGATCACCTGTAAAGTTATCGGTTACTGTCCCTTCCAGTCCACCAAATGCTATCGGACCCACGATAAAGGGAAATTCACCATAGGTAGTATAATCATTGGATGCCCATTCTGCCAGAATCACGCCTTGCTTGCTTACTACACCGGCTATTCCACCATCTCCAAATGTATCCCAGCAATCCACTGAATAGTTGCCATCAGGCAGATCCTCAGATACTATCACCGTCTCACCACCTGTAGTAAATGTCCAGTCTGTACCCCAAACATAGCTGTTTGTCTGATAATCCCAAACATTCCAGGTTGCTTCAGTTGGCCAGGAATCTACCGTCATCTCAAAGACTACACCTGTCAAAGGAACAAGTGCCACATCCAATTGCACGTTCACATCTGCCAGCACTTCCACTCCCGTTTCTGTCCACGGATTGTAGCCTGTTGCAGAAAAACTTACATCATAAAATCCTGTCTGTAATCCTGTTATCGCATACCAGCCCGTGGCATCTGTTACTACCTGAACGCCACCTGCTGCCACATTAACTCCATTAATGCCGTTGCCTGTCTCACTATCGGTCACGAAGCCTTCGATCCCACCAAATTCCGGCGGATCCATTACGTCAAAATGAACTTCAAAATAACCTGCTACGTTGTAACTGCTATAAGCTTCCATTGCCACATAGTAGGTTCCAGGAGATAATATTACCACATAGCTTCCGTCATCCTGACCAATCCAGGGAGCCATCGAGCTGCCAGAAGGCCAGGTGCTGCAGCCATCATCATCATAAGCTACACGCGTGTAAGCATCATTATAAAGATTCATATATGTGTCAAACTCACTGCCACAACCATGAAGTTCTGCAGTTGCACCATTAGGTAAATCTAATTGATAATAAACATCCTTACCTGAGGTTCCGCCTTCAAGTCCTGCTATTGTACTGTAATCCGTATAAGGCTCAATATCGCCACTCATGAAGTACGGGAAAGCATCCACTATTATAGGATCCTCTATCGTGTCTCCAGTAGTATTAAAAACTTCCAGATCAAAATCTACCGTGGTGTTTACTCCCTCTTGCACTATCACGCCCGATACCAAGCCATTAAAGAATCCCGGTGCCGTTGCAAGTACATCGTAGGTGCCAGTCTCCACTACCATTTCGTAAGAACCATTCATATCGGTCGTGGTCGTGTATTCTCCGGCAGTTACTACCGCTCCTCCAATCGGAGCTCCATCGCCGTAAACTAATCCTTCGATCCCGCCAAATTCCGGTGGCTCATTAGCTTCTATAGCAATATCAAATGGTGTGAAATATGGTGTCGGCCATGTGGAAATAACTATATAATAGGTATTACCCATAGTCAATATCACTTCTTGCAGCATTGGATTACCAGCCCAACCGGTCGCCATAGCTACACATACAGCGTTAGGATCATCTACAAATCCCTGAACTACAAAAAGACCTGTATAGTTTAGTGTATTGGTCAAAGTAATATCTAAAGACATGTTTTCTGTTGGTGTAAATGAAAATACAAAATCATCGCCATTCATGTAATAGCTGCCACAAGCCATTGTGCCGTCATAATCATTGCCAAAACCCTCTGTAGTCATTCCTGTCCGATAAAAAGGTATGCTGTCAATGTAATAAGGATCAGCACAACTTGTTCCTGCTGTATCAAATACATCCAAATAAAAATCCACTGTCGCTGTCTGATCAAATACTACGGTTACTTCATCAGTCCCATTAAAATAACCATAATGTGATGCCGTAACGGTAAATGTGCCTTCAAGCAGTACTTCTATTTCATAAAAGCCGGAAGCATCAGTTGTTCCAATAAAGTTTCCAACTGAAACCGTTGCACCTTCTAATGGATCCAGAGTTACACTGTCATATACATGTCCATTCACGAACCCGCTCGGCATCACACCGTCATGATTCAAGATGATATTGGCAATTATCGCCTGCACTCCGGCTGCTCTCGATAAGGTCTTGCCTGTCTTGGCTGCTTCCATCTCGTTGTATTCTTCGCGATAGGTTCCCGTGGGAGGATCTGCAGGATCGGGATTAGTACTATCACTATAGAAATAAATTGAGCGGTTCAAGTCCGTCGCCGTTCCGTAAAATTCATCCATACTACTGGTATAACCCGGAGTATTGGCATCAAAGGCGATCACCAGATTATCCACTCCGTTATAAGCAAACTGTGTCTGAAGGTCTACTGTCACCCAGTGATCAAAATCCATCACCGTGAAACCACCAGCCCATACCTGCGTAAGCTCTTCGATCGGTATCCAGCTCGGATAATCCCCAAATTCGTCCTGTGTTGTGTGTCCCATATAAACCACACAATCCTCTACCCAGGCACTGTTTCCATTATAGTGCCAGGCTACGTTCTCAATGTTCACTGCCCCACCTATCTCTTCCGCAGTATAGATCACCTGCGAATAGGTGTAGCCATAAAATGGTTCCATCGGTAAATGGGTGTCCACTAATGACCCATTACCAATCGGAATCGGGTCTGCTATCAATAATCCGATGCAGACCAGCATTAATGCAATAAGCAACTTTTTCATAAAGTCTCTCCTTTGAATTTTAAAAATTAACTTCTTAATCAAATCGTTTTCCTTTTCCGAGGATGCGAAACGGCTGCCCACATCCATCCTCCCTGCGATAGTGGCGGTTTGCTCTTGTCTTTCTCTTCGACTCTTCTTAATTTGGATATTCTCTTTCATTATCAATCTTCTTCTTGCTTACTCCTCATGGCTTTTTCCCATTAATCCCTAAATCCAAACGGCTCCTCGCCGTCATCAATCCATATGACACTTTTTCCCTCTTGAAAAAAATCTGTCAAATAATTATTCTCTCTCTCTCCAATATTTTTATGCAACGATGCTAAACTGAATTGTTCGGTAAATGCTAAGGAAAAAAACACTTCCCTGCTAAACACTGCTTCTCTGATCTTCCTAGTTAACATCATAATTACCCTGTCCCTAATACTTTATGACTTTTTTCCAGTCTCATCCCGCCGGCAACCAATCCACCTGTTATCTCTCATGCCGCCGCGCCAGCTCTTTCTCAGATTAATTCACTGTGTTTTCTCTTCTCCCAATAGAACTTCTTACCCTCACAATAACTCTGACCCAAATGTGAACTTTACCTTTTTATCTGTCAATAACTTTTCCTTGTAAAGTTAATCTATTTTTTACCCGCGTCGGACAATTAGTTGTCACTGTGATATAACGTATAAAATCTCCCGTTGACCTGGAAAGATTGATCTTCAATACTATCTCACCTTCATTTCCAGGACTCACTTTCGCATCATAATCCAATATCGTCACAAAACTTGCCATCCTGATATCTCTTATATGAAGATCGCTGCCACCTGTATTCTCAAATCGGAACCGGCTGATTACTTCCTCATCCCCAGAACTCTCACCAAAATCTGCGACTGTAGAAAAAAACCTGATCTGGGGTGCTCGTGACTTCTCCTCATTAGTCCACGCTCCAAAATCCTCCTCCTGATTGTAGGTGATTATTAATCCACCCATCGTGACCGTGGGATTATTATTGTCATAAAATTTCACCCGCTCCCGGTTAAAACCATACTTCCCCCCTTTATCTCCCTTCACTTTCGCATAGATAACTGCCGTCTCACCCGGCAATAAAGGATTATCGCTGATACTCAATTCCACATTCTCTATCTCCATAAAATCCTCTATTACAAGATCCATCTCCCTCTCACCCGAGTTTAATATCAGTATCGAATCAATTCTTGTCTCCGTATCCAAGATGTACTCAAAATTAAATTCCGCCCTGTTCAACCGCAATTCACCCACTTTCTTACGCAATTTCTGCGGATCAGGAAGGATGAAACCACGCACCCGCAACGTTACTTCCGAAGGTTTGCCACTCGTCTGAACCCTCACCGACTTGCGGAATACCTTGCTCCTGTTTGACGGATCAAAAACCAGTACTACATAACCCCGCTCTCCAGGCATGATCTCTCCAGTTGACCAACTGGATGTCGTGCAGCCTCACGAAGCATGGACATCGATCAATTTCAGCGGCTCATCTCCCGTATTACTGAACTCAAAACGATATTCCACTTCCCCATCCTTCTCGTATATCTCCCCAAAATCATACTCCAGCAAGTCCGGCGTAAATTCCGCTACACCACATAAAATCAGACAGTAAAACAGAATACTTAATACTAACAGTATCTTCAATTTCATCTCGCAATCACCTCGCTATTTTTTTGCCGCAATCCTAAGATCCGGCTAATCTTAACATCCTCGCAAAAGCACTCATAGACGTTCCTCGGTAATGCAATCGATGACGCGGATCAAAGGATGTGCCGTCCAGATAACGCAATTCCAGATGCAAATGCGAATCCTTGCCCGAACGCGTCAAATTGCCCGTCACTCCAGTTAATCCCACTACCGTGTCCATAAATACCTCGTCTCCCGCTTCCACATAAACCTCATTCAAATGCACATATATGGATATCAAACCCTCTGGATATAATATCTCCACTATCTTGCCATACTCTACCTGCGTGCTGTCACGCCCCCCATCCGCACGAGTATATTCCACCCATTCCATATGATTCGGATTGTGGCTCACCCGCGTGACCACTCCATAATAACCCAATGGATAAACCTCGCTGTTCTCAGGAACAAATAAATCTATCCCCTCGTGAATCCGAGGAATACTGGAACTACCCCTCTTGCTGCCATAATGATCCTGAAAACGATTCCTCACATACTCATTTATCAAATCCTGAAACGCCCGGCTTCCTTCTCCATCACGACCATCCCAAAATGGTGACTTGTATTCCGTAAACCTGTCCGCAAATTCCGGACTTATCAGCAGCTTCTGTTCCGATATCTTCATCGGATGATATACTACCAGCGAATCTCCACTGAAACCCAAAATCAGCAAATTACCCAACACACCCTCAAGCCGACGTATCCGCAATTGATCAGATACGATGATTCCCAGCAATATTATTATCACTATAAGCACCAGTAACACAGTTCGTGAACCCATTTCACCTCCTGATTACAAATATTCTACTGCCATTTTTTTCTGCAATCTATTTCCACCGCTTGCTTACTATTTTTTCCCACCCGCAATAAACCCTTGACAGCAATACACCTTAATAAAAATTTTGCTGTCTCGAAAGTTATATGAAGGAGTCGAAATGAAAACTTTGATACCAAAAGCTGATCAAATCCAGCAAAATTGGTACGTAGTTGATGCGACAGACCAGGTTCTGGGACGCCTCGCTACCCGCGTGGCAACCATTATCAGGGGAAAAAATAAACCATATTTCTCCCCTCACCTGGATACTGGCGATTTTGTTATCGTGATTAATGCCGAAAAAGTCAGGCTCACTGGAAACAAGGAATTGCAAAAAACCTACCAACGCTACAGTGGATACCCCGATGGCTTAAAAACGATATCCTACAAGAGAATGATGGCAGAAAAACCTGACGAAATTATCAGACACGCCGTGAAAGGTATGCTGCCAAAAAACATCCTCGGCAGGCAATTGTTGCAAAAACTCAAAATTTATGCTGGCGGAAATCACCCGCATCAGGCCCAAAAACCTGAAACTCTCGCTTTGGATTAGGAGGAAATGAATGCAGTATTTTGATGCTACTGGCCGTAGAAAAAATGCCGTCGCTCGAGTGAGACTCTCACCCGGTACCGGTAAAAGAACCGCTAATGGCCGCACTATGAAAACTTATCTCGCCCGCGAAACACTCGAAATGCTCGTGGAACAACCCCTCGATATCGCCGGACTCGCCGATAAAGTCGATATCAAGGTAAATGTCCACGGCGGAGGACTCTCAGGACAAGCCGGCGCTATCAGGCACGGAATTTCCAGAGCCATTATTAAATATGATGAAGAACTCCGCTCTCTACTGAAAAAGAACGGATTCCTCACCCGCGACCCCCGTAAAGTGGAAAGAAAGAAAGCTGGACAGCCAAAAGCTCGTAAAAGATTCCAGTTCTCTAAACGTTAATTGCTCCATAATTATCGCAGACCTGCTCATGGCAAAGCGGTGTCCGTTCTCATTCATTAACGGATTGTATTGCCTGCTGTCTGCTGATCCATAACCGTATTAAGGAATTAAGGAGATTGTATGTCAGTTGTAACTATGAAGCAACTTCTCGAAAGTGGTGTCCATTTTGGTCATCAAACCTATAAATGGAACCCTAAAATGGATAAATATATCTTTATCAAAAGAAATGGTATCCATATTCTCGACCTCAAACAAACCCTCGATGCCGTTAATGAAGCATATATGTTCATCCGTGAAACCGTCTCGAAAGGTAAAGATGTTCTGCTTATCGGCACTAAAAAACAGGCTAAAGATGCCATCATTAAAGCTGCTGTCAAATCTTCCGCCTTCTACGTCTCAAACAGATGGTATGGCGGGATGCTCACTAATATGAAAACCATCAGAAGAAGAATCGAAAAACTCAGCTACTACGAACAGATTAATGAAGACGGCACTATTAAACAGTTCACTAAGCTTGAATTCACGAAACTTAAAAAAGAATATGACAAAATCGATAACGCCCTTGGCGGCATCAGAAATATGGATGTCCTACCGGGTGCCGTTTTTATTGTCGATATTATCAAAGAAAGCATCGCCGTGAACGAAGCCCGAAAACTCGGTATACCCATCGTCGCTATGGTGGACACTAATTGCGACCCCGATCTCGTAGATTATGTGATCCCCGCAAATGACGATGCTATCCGAGCTATCGATCTGATCTCAGACCTGATGGCTACTGCCATCCTCGAAGGAAGAAATATCCTCACAGAAGGTGCTCATAACCCCGATGCGGCAAAAGAAGACACCTCACAAATGGATAACACCGATCTTGAAATAAATGAATCCGAGGATTCTGATTAATAACCCGGCGGGTGTATAAATTGCTTGTCCACCCGCCTCGTATTTTTTTGCTGAATTTTTAATTTGAAAGGAGACATAAAATGGAAATTTCTGCTAAAGAAGTTATGGAATTAAGAAAAATTACCGGCGCCGGAATGATGGATTGCAAAAAAGCTCTCTCCGAATGCCAGGGAAATAAAGAAGATGCCATCAAATATCTTCGCGAAAAAGGCATCTCTAAAGCCGCTAAAAAAGCAGACCGCTCTACTAAAGAAGGTCTCGTCTATGCCTATATTCACTCAAATAATAAGCTCGGTGTTCTCCTCGAAATGAATTGCGAAACCGATTTCGTCGCCAAAAATGAAGTCTTTGTAGAACTCTGCAAAAATGTCGCTATGCACATCGCAGCCACTAACCCTATGGCTGTTGACGAATCTGGGCTCGACCCAGATAAAATCGCCGAAGAAACCGAAATCTACAAAAATAAAGCTATCAATGACGGAAAACCCGAAAATATTATCCCTCGCATCGTCGAAGGGCAAATCGTTAAATATAAAAAAGATAGCTGCCTGCTTAGCCAGGAATTCGTTAAAGACCCCGAGAAAACCGTCCAGGATATCATCACCGAAGCTATTGTTACTCTCGGTGAAAATATCCAGGTCGGAAGATTCGTTAGATTCTCACTCGGTAACTAAGTATGGCTGTCTTTAAACCCGGGAGCGTTATCCTTAAAATCTCCGGTGAAATCCTCGCCGGCTCTTCTGGCTTCGGCTTTGATTACAATGTTATCAGTGACATCGCCGACGGCATTATCGACGTGAGAAACCAGGGTTTTAGAATCGGTATCGTTATCGGCGGTGGCAATATTTTCCGCGGCGCTCAGAATAATGATTATCTGAACCGCTTCACCGCCGATAATATCGGTATGCTCGCTACTATCCAAAATGCGCTCTGTATGGCTGATATGCTTAGAAAAAAAAACTACCCCGCTGAAATTTTCTCCGCCGTCCAATGCGATAAAATCGTCCGCTTCTTCTCCGCAGAAACTGCCATTCACTCATTCAACAAAGGAAATATCTGCCTCTTCACCGCCGGCACCGCTAATCCATTCTTCACCACCGATACCGCCGCTGTTCTTCGCGCTATCGAAATGAACGCAGACCTCGTGCTCAAAGGCACAAAAGTCGATGGCGTCTATTCCGCAGACCCTAATACCAATAAAAATGCCGTGCTCTATAAAAAACTTACCTACGATAAGGCTCTCGCTGATAAACTTAATATCATGGATATGACCGCCTTCTCACTCGCACGTGATAACCACATGCCCCTGAAAATCTTTAATATCTCTCACCCCGCTATGATTCTTAAGGCTATCATCGATCCAGATATCGGGACGCTCGTCCATGACGCATAACAAATTATCCTATATCTCTATAAAAGGAGTTAGTTTATTATGGAAAACCTGATCTTTGAATTCGACCTTAAAATGGAAGCCACTTTTGATGCACTGATCAAAAAATTCGCCAGCACCAGAACCGGCAGAGCAAATACCGCCGTCCTCGAAAATATCTCTATCGATTACTACGGACAGCAAACCCCTATTAAACAGCTCTGCAACATCTCTATCCCGGAACCAAGACTAATCGTCGTGCAACCCTGGGATAAAACATCACTTCCTCTCATCGAAAAAGCTCTCCTCGCCTCAAATATCGGCGTCACTCCCGAAAACGACGGAAATGTTATCAGATTACCGTTCCAGCCTCTCACTCAGGAAACCAGACGGGATATCGTTAAAAATATTAAAAAAATGGCGGAAGATGCCAAAATCTCTATACGAAACATCAGACGTGATGCTAATGAAGAACTCAAAAAAATGGAAAAAGATAGCTCTATCACAGAAGATGATCTCAAAACCGGCCTCAAAAGTATCCAGGATAATACCGATAAATGGATCGATAAAATCTCCGATACCGCTAAATCTAAAGAAACCGAAATTATGGAAGTATAAAAAACAAAATGACAGAAACTAAAAAAAATAAAATCCTCTACTTTATCACAAGTGAGTGCATCTCCTGTGGTATTTGCCTCGATGTCTGCCCCATTGATGCCATCGAAGAAGGCGAAAACCAATACGTGATTAATTCCACCTGCATCAATTGCGGAAAATGCAAAGACGCCTGCCCCATAGAAGCCATCAAAGACAGATAACCACTAAAAACATATATATCCCCTATACCTATTAAAATATCAAATTACAACAACTCTCCATACTCTATACAAATAAATTGCCGCGAGTTTTAACTCGTGGGTCTATCTACGAAAATAATGGGGTTTTAACCCCTCATCTTCATATATTACGTACCTGATACAATTCCCTTTTTTAGAAAAATGCTCTCAATTCTGCTGCCAATAGCGTCTCTAATCCCCAGTATAAGGGGCATGGCGAGATTCTGAGGAAGCTGTATGATTATACACCATATTTTTTAACGCCGGGGAATTATCAATTTCCGGGTAAGACGGTATTTTTTATCCGCGAAAGGGCTGTTTATCAATTGCAAATAGCGGGTATGGCAGGATTTAGCTGGCAACAGAGAATCTGCCGGCGTACTCGGATAAATCTCAGTTTTGCAGAGACTGGGGTCTATGAAGTTATAGTTCCTAAAGATGAAGGAGATGAATAATGCCGCAGGAGGTTCATCGTTCTCGAATATGGGGCTGATTTGCAGGCAGCCTATCTGGAATACCTGAGCGAGTATCTGGAAGAAATACTTTCTCAGGAAGTACCTGATTTTGAGCAGATTCGCAGTTATAAAACGGGCTGGTACCCAAAGGCAGCATAGTGCTGGGCATAAGCGGCACATATCAGGGACAGATTTACTATATGCGACGCGGCAGCAGCATCACTTTTCTTCGCCAGAATTATGATCACACTGCCAATGATCAATCCCAGCGGTTAAAGCTGCTGAAGGCAGGAGCGATAACAGCCTGGAACAATGAGAGTATAGAATTCAAAGAAGAATGGTCAAGACGATTTAATGGATGGTATCAGCGGAATTTCTATAAGCTGCAAAGGATGATCACGCCCTATTTGTGGTATGTGGGCTCTTACGTAAACCGTGAGTAGCTCTATATAGAAACAAGGGGATTATTACAGAAACAGCTTTATACAAAAGTTTTATCATGAAATAGTTATTACTTCAGGTATAACAATTATAAAAACATCCGCTGTGATTTTTATTTGTAGTATTTTTTGGTGAAGCCGGTTATCCAGGTGCCTGGGGGTAAAAATGGTTTTTGGATGAGAGCGGTGAGGAATCCGCAGCCATAGGCGATAACCTGGGTAAAAAGTGTGATCACAGAGAGCAATCCCACGCGAGCGGAGCGGTTACGGACGGCGGACTGGCAGCCGGCGAATATTGCGATTGTGAGGGCTAATACGGCTTCGATAGAGAGGATTTGACGGGCGGTTTGCCAGAAGACGGCACCTGAGAGGGTCAATATTAGAATCACCAGCAGAATGGCGGGAAGAGCGTGAACCGGTTTTAGCATCTGTGGATCTATATTACCCAGATTTATGCGGGTGACGCCCCAGTTAAAAATCTGTTTGAAAAATCGTTTCAGGTTAGTTCTACGTTTATGATAAACAATGATATCAGGGAAGAAAACGATTTTGAAACCGGCTTTATATATGCGGTTAGAATATTCCATATCTTGTCCGTGTCTCAGGTCGTTCATACCGCCGATCTGGTTATATATACGTTTTTTTATACCCATATTAAAGCTGCGTGGGTAATATTTTGCGATGCTTTTTTTTGCGCCTCTTGTGCCGCCAGTGCCGATAAAAGACGTCATAGAGTAATTAACTGCTTTCAGGAATGGTGGGAAATCGTCTTTTTGTGTATCGGGACCTCCGAAGGCATCGAAGTCACAATTATCGAGTTTATCTTTCAGTTTTTCTATATAATCGGATGGAACGGTGCAATCTGAATCAATGAACACAAAGAGGTCGCCTTTTGCGTGAGCCATTCCCAGATTTCGGGCGGCGCCTGGTCCTTGATTTTTTTGTTTGAGTAATTGGAGGCTGAGTTTATTTTTAAAATTTTCATAAACGGAGGGCAGATGGTCGGAAGAGCCGTCATCCACAATAACGATCTCGAAGCCGGATATTTTTCTTTGATCATTAAAAGAGGACAAGAACTCAGCCATCTCATCCGCCCTGTTAAATACGGGTACAATTATAGAAATCAGGTTATTCATTTCAAGTAATTTTTTGTTTTTTATGCTTTCTTATGTAATCAGCGGCGAGGGCAAGCAGGAGCAGCCAGGCGATACCATGAGCAATATAGGAGATTTTAAGAAATCTGAGATAGGTATCCGGCTGGAATTCGAAGCGTACGGTATGTTCTCCGGGAGTATCGATATAGATAGAGCGGAGGACGTGGTTGGTTTTATAGATATTTTTTTCACTGCCATCCACGAAGCATTTCCAGCCGGCGGGATAGAAGATTTCTGAAGCGATCATAAGGGCTGGTTTATCATTAGTGACCTTATATTCAATAAAGTTATATGAAGCTTCCACCACATCGATACTGCCTGTTATTATATCGGGTTTGATATCAAAATCCGGTTGTTCTTCGAGAATAGCGGTGCTATAGGCATCGAATTCTGGATCATTAATGGCATTTAAGCGTGCGATGCGCTCAGGGATCACCAGATAATCGTAGGCGAACCAGGCAGGTCTGGCATTGAATTTTGTTCTATAGGTGAAGAGGTTTTTTGCACTATCGTGGTAGTAGAGCGAGAGTTTATCTTCGGGCAGAGCTTGAGAGCTGACGAGATATTTTGTATTCAGCATTTTAAGTACGTTCCAGTTAATGGGGAATTGAGGATTATCGCCTTCATAGAGGCAGGATTCTATAATGTCCTGGTAAATGCGCAATTTTGCGGCATTATAGCCGCCAATTGAATTATGATAATAAGAATAATCATTGGAGTTAAAGGGATTTTCGGTGATTGGGAAAACGCGAAAATAGCTTTCATCCTGGAGTAGGATTTTATTTGTATTGGTGATCCTGAAGTGGTTGTTTTCGAGGAGTTGTGGATTGCTGAGTTCACCTTCTGCTTTTTTAACATAAGGTATCTGGTCTGAGAGCATCAGTCCCAGCAATAGGGCAATAAAGATGAGAGGTTTGATTTTTTTTGCGAGACAGGCAAAAATGATGAGGCAGGTGGCGAGTGCATACAGGATGAGCCTGATGCCGTCTGACTGCATCATATCGAGTCTGGCGGCTGCGATGATCTTAGCGGAATCGCTGCCGTAGCGAGAGACATCGTCACTTTTTATCATGTTAAATGAAGAACCAAAGAGGTATGGAATAAGCCCTGCGATGATCAGAATTGCGGCGACAGTGAAAATGGTTTTTTTTAGCTTGGTATCAGATTTGAGGATAGTATCTAAACCGAATCCTGCCAGGATTGCTGAGAGCATGAAAATCACGAGCTGCATCATTGCGGGTGCACGGAATTTATTGAAGGCGGGAACGTAATGAAAGAATAAATTATAGAAAGCGGTGAAATGCCTGCCGAATGCCAGCAGAAGCGAAAGCAGAAAGAGAGCTGAAAGCAGTTTTATAATGGGCTTCTTCCAATTAGCGATCAATCCCACCAGGGCAAGAAATGCCATAATAATCCCAATATAATCATAAGTCTGGGTAAAAGGCATATGCCCCCAATAGCCCGGGATCATTTTATCTTTTAATTGCGGGACTTTAGAGCCGGTGTATAATTCCTGCGAGGTGCCGCCAAAGAACCGAGGCATAGTCCAATTAAAAACTGCCAGCGGGTGCATAGACCAGCTTGTGGCATAGCTGCTATCCAGACCTGTAGAGCCTGTTTCTCCGGTACCGCCTCGGATAGAATATGGAGTATATTCGCCAGCCACAAAGACCGGCTGGGCGACCATACCGATAATGAGCAGGCAGGCGGGGATAAGTAGGAGGAATTTTTTCAGGGCAATATCTGCCTTTCCGGTACGGAGGAGATTAATGAGATAAAAGAGCCCGAGGAATATGAGTATGAGAATCTGATAAAAGATCACCTGGTAATGATGGGTCCGAATCTGGACGGCAAAACTGAAAATGAATCCGATGAGCCAGAGGAGATTTTTTTTATTGATAAAATTTAGGAAGAAAAAGGTGACCAGAGGCATATACATCACGGGTCTGAATTTCTGGAAATGCCCGATAGACAGGATAGACATATAATGCGGGATGAGAATAAAGCCCAGGGCACAGAAGGCAGAGGCATACCAGCTAAGCTTAAAGAATCTGAGCAGATAAAACATACCGATGAAGCCAAGGAGATAGAGCCAGATATTCAGATACAAAATCTCAGCGAGATGGAAATGGATGATCGTATCAAAATTAAAAGCCTTAGCACCATTACGGTGATAGGTAGGCATACCGGAAAACACTTTGGAATTCCAGAGGACAATTTCTCCAGTTTCCTGCTCATATTCCTTTAACTGATGAGAGGCACCTTTTGAGCCAATAACATCGACACCCCCGGGTCGCAAGCCTTTGAATGCCATAGGATACAGCACCGTAAGCAGCATGATAAAAACGGCAGCAAAAAGAACAAGCTGCCACCACCAGGCTTGCGGGTCTTTGAGCTCGCTGCTTCGCTTTAACTCGGGAATATGTTTTTTCTTAGTCATCTATTCACCTCCGATTTCTTTTTTAAACAGCCTGATAATATTTTCAGGCTTTGACCACTTGGCAAGAGACTGTCTGGCTCTTTTGATCTCGTGCTTTTCAAAAAATCCCAGTAAATAGAGGAGCACCGGGTAGAGAATGAGGATAATCACATCAGTGATCATCCTGAGAATCACCTGCCACTCCGGGATAACAAGCCAGATATAAATCAATCCGATGCCAACTAAAAACGCTTTCAAATATTTGACAACCTCATAATTTGAATAACCATATTTTTTATTTATGGCAAGGCAGACGAGTACGGCGACAGCCTGCGAGGCGGCAGTAGTGAGAGCAGCGCCCAGAGAACCCAGCCGGGGAATCACCAGAAAATTTAAAATTAGATTCATCACGCCAGCACCTATCGCTATCAAAGATATAAGATAAGATTTTTTCATCTTTGCCATTGGCATAAAGAGCATGGAACGCATCCCGAAAAGGATAGCACTTGCCACCAGATATGGCACGATGTGCAGAGAATCATAATAATCCGCATTGGCAGTGAGAAATTTTATCACCGTCTTACTGATAATACTGAGTAATATCCCGCTGTAGATAGCAATAAAGGTAAAATAAGTGATAGATTTATCAAAAAAATGGTCATGTTTTTCATTATTGATCTCATTGTAGTATTTGATATTATAGGTTCTCATAAAGGAGCGGACTATCAGCAGCTTTATAAGGCTGGCAACTTTATAGGCAAGAGAATATTGCCCTACATCGGAAAGTGAATAGTAATGCTTGAGAATAAAGCGATCACTAAGCGTCATCACTAGAGCAAAAAGTGCCGAAATTGCCAGAGGCAGAGAATATCTGATCATTTTTTTGAGAAGTTGTAATTCTATAACGAGCTTTATTTCTCGGGAAAGATAGGGGATCAGCAGCAAAAATACAAGCATATTACCACAAATCTGTCCCAGAAACACGCCCTCAATGCTCATATTTAGCTGCATGATAAAGAATACCGTGGTGATTAAGACGGTGCCAAGATTTATCAGCACATATCTGGTTTGCCTCATCACCTGCTGCTTGATCTGCATGAGATAAATGACCCTGAGCACTATCACCCGCAGCAGAATATTAATGAGGAATATACCAATGACGGAGGTGGAGACAGCTATATCAAAAATCTGGAGTGAATACATGTCTATCAGGAAAAAACCGATAAGAAGACAGATAAACGTGGAGATTATAGAAAATAAAAGCGTAGTGAAAAACAAGGATTTTTGACGGTCTTTGCCTTCATTATCCCAGTACCAGCGATTGAAACCGTTCTCTATGCCCAGTGAGGAAGTGGCTATTATCACGTCTGCCAATATCTCAAAAAGAGCCAGTAAGCCATAAACTTCTATAGAAAAATTACGCGCATAGACCGGTAAAAGAATAAAGCCGATCAATTTAACGGCAATATTTCCGATGCCGTAATAAAAAGTCTGCTTTGCTGCACTTCTGATCCTCTCTATCACCAGGGCTTTATAACCTCCTGTAATCTTTCAGTCCGACAATCTTTCTTATTTTGGTAGATCATGGAATTCTGTCAATTTATATAACAAGCTGGCATACTCCCGGAATTTATTTGTTTGTTTGGGATATTGAACTTATGAAGTTATTGGTCGTCACCATTGCGAAGGTCGGGCGACCATTCGCAAGTGTGGCAGATTCAGGTTTAAGCTATATATATTAATAATATACGGCGTCACTTTTGTGCCACTCTATGTTTGATTAGTGTAACATGATAATTTTGTGTGTTTTATGTGTAGCAATTAGGTGGGAGAGGGAACGAATTTATTTTTGCCACGGATTTCACGGTTTTTACACGGATTCAATTAAAAAATATTCATCGTCGGGGGTTAAAACCCCATTTTTTCTAGTTTTGGTATCCACGAGTTGAAACTCGTGGCTATGCATATATAACAGGTTGTAATCCGTGGCTTTCATAATATAATAGAACTCTTGGCTATGCATTATGGACTGTCTCCTATCACTGAAAAGTGTACCAGATAGATGTAGTTTCTTGTTTTGCAGTGAATAGCCCTGAGCTTTAGCTCGGGGTTTTTATGCACTCTCTCAGTCGGGATTTATCCCAGGGTTATTTTTGATTAATGGAAGTCAGGTCGGTGGTTGAGGGGATAATTTGTTGGGATGTGATGCGGATCGAAGGGTTTTCAATTTTATTTCTTCTGCTTCAGGGGCAGGGGGTAATAAGTTATTCTATGGCATAGATGAAGAAGCGGTAGTAATTGAAGGGGTTTTTTTCTCGGTAAACTTCTTTTAGTCCTTTTTCTGAGGCGTTAACAATTTTTGCGGTAGAGAAGAGATAATCAATTTTGAGCTCTTTGAGCAAAGTTGTATTCAGGTCACAGGTAATGGACTTGAATTTTCTTTTCAAGTATTCCTGGTCAAGCATTTCAATGAATATTTCGTCATCGAAGAGGTATAATTGGGAGCCCCATTTATTCATATAGATTTTCAGTCTGGGGTTTTTATTCATTTCATTTTCGAGAATATTCAGGAAGGTTTGCTTGAGATGGAGAGGGTAGATGGGGCAATAGGCGCCCAGGGTTTTGTATCCGTTAAAATTTGCTACAGCGGGTTGGAATCCCACGCAGCCTATGCGAGTATCTTCTTTGGAAAATCCTGGTTCGTTTTCACTGAGGAAATTAGTGATATCATCGAACTGTTTTTTTGATACTACCTGATAGTATGTGGGTTTTTCTGTCCAGGTTTTATAGCTTGAATTGCAGTAGTTGATAGTGATTTGAGCGAATAAAACAATTAAGGCAATGCTTAGAATAGTTTTTTTGCCGTGGTATTTACTGTAAAAGAATGTGATAGCAATGGCGGTGAGTAAATACCAGACTGGAGGGTTCAAGAAGAATAAGCGGGAGTAATCAAAGCCGAATTTCAGATTCGTGTAGAATTCGTTAACCGGTTCGAAGCGGTAAATAGAGAACATCAGAGCACTGAGAATGATGAAAGCAATCAATTGGATCGACAATTTGCGCAAGAAGAAAGAGCGGTTACGAAAGATAAGGGCAGCGGATATGACACTTACAGGCAGCAAAAGGTATTGATGATAAGATGGAGCATGCCTGTGAGAAGTGACAAAATAGTTAAGGAACAGATCATTCCAGGCATCCGCCAGATTTTTTGACAATAACTGAATTTCTGATCTATTTGTGGGTATTTTGTAAACGAAGTTGATCAGAAAGAAAGAATAATTAGTGAGGACATAAATCACTGTCATCAGGATAATAGGTGGAATTAATCTTTTATATTTTAATTTGCTGATCATCCTGACCAGGATCAGAAGACCGAGAATAGCCATCACAAAAATTCCGGTAAGGAAGAACCCTGAATAAGTGATATAAATCAGCAGGAAGAGATATGAGAGAAAGACCTGCTTTTTATGGAAAATATTTAGAAGAATCACAGTTAGCAGAGGCAAACCTGAGACAGATAAACCGCCCTGCTGCCAGAATGGGAGGTAGATATATGCAATTGAGATCAGAGCTGGAAACAAGCGTGGTAACCCTTTCATAATATAGAGTTTTAGCAGCAGGTAGAAACCGATAAAAGCCAGCAACCTATAGAAGAATTCATTTAGCACATATCCCCTGAAAAACCCCAGTAGCCAGAAAATTTTGGGCAGAGAAGGGACAGCGAGTCTGAAAACCGGCTCCATCCCGGGCAGATAGAATTCCTCCATATTATCATTAAGGAAAAAATGCCCTTGGAACTTGCCATCGAAATGACCCAGATAGCTCATTTGATCGAGGTTATCGAATTGAGGAATAGAAACATTTTCACCCTTGATGAAATAGGGCAGGAAATAGAAAATGAATAATGATATTATCAGCGTGAGGACAATTTTTGGATTATCGAGTAGTTTCCAGAATGCAGTTCCAGAAAACTCTTCACAGCTATTTTCGGCAATAATTTTGTTCTTTTTTTTGCTCATTACTTTTTTTCTGATATAAAGGCTTTAGTCAGTTCGGCACAGCATTTTTCGACATCATCGGAACTTAAGTTATAATGCATTGGTAATCTTAAGATAGTATCAGCCACCATTTCTGCAACCGGGAGCTTCAGGTTCTCATATAGTCTATTCCAATAGGGAGCTTTATGCAGTGGCAGGTAATGGAAAGCAGATTGAATATCCATCTGGTGCAATTTATTGATAATATTTTTGCGGTGCGTTTCGCTTTCCGTTAATATGGAAAAGCAGTGACCGTTTGGTTGGCAGCTTTTTTCAACAACAGGGAGAGACCGTTTTGGCAGGTTCTCTTTAAGTTTTTTGATATAGCAATAAAAAAGTTTTTGCCGTTTAAGATTAACATTTTTCAATTCCAGAAGCTGGGCATAAAGAAATGCAGCCTGTAATTCACTTAGATAATAATTTGAACCATTTTTCCACCACGACCAGTAATCAATTTTCCCATCGTTAAAATCTTTTCTATCTGTGCCACGGTCTCTAATCTTTTGTGCTCTTTCCATGAAATGCGGTGAATTAATGATAAGAGCACCACCTTCGCCACAATGGATATTTTTTGTTTGATGAAAACTGGTGATTGCCAGGTCTCCAAAAGAGCCTAATGGCAGATCACGATAATAAGCTGCAATACCATGGGCATTATCTTCGATCAGGATTAATGAGTGTTTTCTGCATATTTCTTTGATCACGGCGATATTATCTGAGATTCCGGCATAATTGACAGTAACAACCGCTTTTGATTTTGGGGAGATGAGTTTTTCCAGTTTATGTTCATCCAAATTCCTGGTTGATGCTTTGATATCGCACCAGATTAGCCTTGCTTTTTGTCGTGCAAATGCGGAGGCAGTTCCTACGTGGGCAAAAGGTGGGAGTATTATTTCATCGCCCGGATTGATATCCAGCAATTCTGAAGCAATACAAAGAGCTGAGCTGCCCGAAGAAGTTAACAGGACTTTTTTTGCCTGGAATAAATCAGCAAGGGTCTTTTCGCACTTTTGGGAAAATACTCCATCTCCACAGAAATAACCATTTTTGAATACCTGATCAAGGAATATTTTTTCTGTGCCGAGTAAAAGAGGTTCATTGAAAATAATCATGACAGGTTTCCCCAGATAAAATTACCGCTCTTATTTCCGTGGTGAAACAGCAGATCGAGTGCAGAAAGTCGGGGTAAGAATTTTCCCCAGACCTGATCATATCCCGGGTAGCGGGGGTAGCGGAAAAATTCGACTTTTATGCCTGCCTGCCGGTAAATCTTCTCTTGCAGATAGGCTTTGGCAGAAGGTCCTGTGATATAGGTATCTGCGCCCAGGGTTTTTACAATGTTCAGTAGGCGGTGGCTTTTTTCTGTGGATGTGGAAAACTCTCTATCGTCATAGAACAGCGTCTTTATACCCAGCAATTTGGAGATTTCCTTGATCAGAGACTGGTTAAGATCGGATAAATAGGTCCATTGATTTGAATATATCTTCTCGATTAGCGGGAAGTATTCCTCGAAACAGGGGCATTTGCTATAGAATTGTTTCAGAGTTTTCGGATGATTATTTTTCCATCTATGATCAGCAATTACCGCTTTATTGATGGGCGTATATCTTGTGGCGTGAACAGGCACGGAGAGCCAGATTGGTCCAGTGGGGGTCTTAACAAGATTACGGTTACGCCAATCTCTTCTTGTATAATTTACAGAGTCCAGAAACACAAAGTAATCCGCTGAGCGGATAATGTGAAAATATCCTATCCAGGGCAGATAATTAGATTGGATGATTGCCACACTGCTCATATAGATATTCTTAAAAATCTGGCAGGATTACCTGCCCAGATCTCTTTTTCGCCAATATTATTCAGAAGCACCGACCCCATGCCTAAAGTGGAGTATTTTTTTATTACCAGATCTTCACGTACCGTGGCATTGAGAGCAATATGAACCCCTTCTTCGAGCAGGACATGAGAACTAAGACAACTTTGAGCAGCGAGATGGCAATGAGCATTAAGCACAGTATTATGCCCTACCGAAGAATTTACCATCAGAAGGCAGCCATCGCCAATAACGGCTTCAGAAGAAACAGAGACCTGAGGCATGATAACAGTTCCGAGCCCGACTTTAGCAGAAGGAGCTACATACGCCATAGGGTGAATGAAAGTGAAGAGTGCTTCCTGAGGGATATTCAGGCTTTTAAAGATATCTATACGTTCTTTTTGTCCATCTATGCGGTATATGGTAAAAATAAACCTGAATCCCTGCTTCAGGAATAGCTGAACGTCTGTCAGAGAACCCAGTACCGGATATCCGGCTATCTGATCACCTTTGGCAAGTCTATCGTTCAGAAAACCGCAGACACGGGCATTAGAGCTATGCTGCAGCCGGGCATCCGTGATTGCATCGGCTATCACGCTGCCATTGCCACTGCCTCCGATAATTATAATATTTTCATTCATACTATTATCCCTTGTATATCTCATCAATAATAAATACGGGACGAAATTGCAAGAGAAATTTTTTTCCCAGCAATTTCTGAGCCGGGATATTGTAAGGAAGAATCCGGCACAGGGCGAGACGCATCATTTTTCCGAAAGTATAACTGCTTTTTAGTTTGTTTTTTTCGCGAGGTAAGGCAATAGATTCCCAGGAATATTCTGAAGCGTGAATATAGCTAAGCACCGTTCCGGGAGATTGCAAAGCCTCATTAAGATGATCCAGGCATTTTTTTTTCATAATTCTGAAAACACCTGAACGGCGGGGAAATCTCAATCTCGTCAATAGGGTTGTGAGAAAATAAAAAGTATCAGAAAGAAAATTACGCCATACTGATCTATTTATCTGCCGTCTGGTGGCAATAATCATATCCGTATTTACCCGCCTGATCTTCTCGTAGAGCAGGATAATATCTTCCGGTTTATCCTGCAGGTCAGAATCCATTACAGCGATGTAATCACCTTCTGCCTTTGTGAAACCTGCTGCTATGGCATTTGACTGTCCGAAATTTTTCTTAAGCTTGATAATCGTCACTGCGGGATATATTTTTTGCAGCTCTCTCATCAATGGGAGTGAATCATCTGTGGAACCATCATCTATCAGAATAATCTGATACCGCTTATTAAGTGATTCCAGAGCTTTATTTAGCCGCAGAATAAAATCTTCAAGAGAATCTGCCCCGTTGAATAGAGGAGCTACAATTGATAATTCAATATTCGATGTCATTCTCGTTTTCCGGGAGGTGAGGTGTGAATAGCCAGACTGAGAATTCCTCCGATCAGAGCCGGTATCCCGGCTTGGATCAAGAAATTAAGCAGTGAAAGCGTAATCAGTGATTGAGCCGGAATACCGAACTGCTGATAGAAATAAATGAAGGCGCCTTCGCGTATGCCAAATCCGGCGACCGTAAAAGGTAAGAGCGAGATAACCTGGATAATGGGGATCAGGCAGAAATGATTGATCATCGGCAGATTATAGCCCATAAACCTGAAAAGGCAATAGATCACAAAATAACTCATTATCTGTACGGAAAGGATAAGCAGTGCTGCGGCTGCAAGTTTTTTTTTATCTGCTTTTTTCCAGGAAAGCAGAAGCAGCCTGATAAAGCGGAGAACTCGCCGGAGAATACTATTTCCGGTCACGGTGTCCTTTAGTTCCGGCATCAGGGCAACCAAAGATACCAGCCCCAGCATTGTTGCAAGCAATACGATCAATATCGATTGCAATTTACCCGTCTGCGGATGACCAGGAAAGAATCCCGCTATCAAGGCAGTAGTTAGAAGGATAAGAATTCCAAAAAACTTTTCCAGCACAATAGAGCCAATAGTTTTTTCTTTGATCTCAGGATAACTATGAGCCACCAGAACCATTCTAATAAAAGCAAAGCCATCTGACGAGGGCAGCATTACTCCCCAGAAAATGGATAGGAAATTGAACTTTATCAATTTAGATAAGCGTATTTTAACATTTACCGCTCTCAGCACAATTTGCCAGCGCCAGCCGGCAAGAAACGGAGTAAGCAGGACAGCATTGATAATACAGGGCAGCAGCCAGAGGGGCGCTTGAATATCTGATTTGAGAGTTTTTAGCGAATAGCCCCAGCGAATGATCAGATAAGATAGCAGCAATATCGTAGCTGCCAGTTGCAGTAATTTCAGGATTTTTTTTCTATCGGTCAACCGAGTATCTCCCACATCCGTTTCAAAGAGCTCAAAGATTTTTCTGCAACAGCCGGATCTAGATTAACTTCATATCGCTCATCAAGCAGAGCTTCTTTAACCAGCTTCAGGTTTATCAGTTTCATATCTTCGCAAATCATCCGTGGGCTGAGAGGGGTCAGTTTTTTATGGGGAAAACGCTTTTTTAATTGATCATATAGACCCGTTTCTGTGCCCAGTATCAGCTTGTTATGATCTTGAGCGTATTCTATCATCTGACTGGTTGAACATACCATGTCTGCCATTTTGCAAACTTCCAGTTCGCATTCCGGATGAACCAGCAATGAATAATCGGGGAATCTGTCTTTTTGCTCTTTCGCTTCCCGATAACTTATCTGGTGGTGTACGTAGCAATAGCTGTTGAACATGATCAGTTTTCTACCGGTGCGGTATTCCACCCATTTTCCGATGTTGCTATCCGGGATGAAAATGATCTGTTTATGATCAGGTAATGCCTGCACAATCTTCACGCAATTAGCAGAGGTGCACGTAATTGTGCTTTCAGCCCGTAATTCTGCTGCGGAATTAACATAACAGACCACTTCTGCTGCCGGGTAGTTCCTTTTGAGTGCCCGAAGCTCCTGAACTTTATTCATATTAGCCAAGCGGCAATCTGCTGAAGGATGTGCCATGAACACCTTTTTATCAGGATTGAGCAGTTTGGCAGATTCTCCCATGATCCTGATACTGCTCACCAGAATCCTGCCAGACTCCGAATTCGCAGCATTTAATGCCATTTGCAGGGAATCACCCACATAATCGGATATATCCTGCACATCAGTATCCACATAGTTGTGGGCAATAATATAATAGTCTTTCTCACGCTTCAAAGAGAGAATTTCTTCCTTTAGCCTGTCAACATCAATTTTATCTATTGGGTTCATTTATTCTCCTTACAGATTTCTGCCGGCAATTTTTGAAATAATAAAGGGTGTTTTGCCTCCGGCTGTTTTCTCTAAATGTGTTACTATATTAAAATCAAGCTTCATCTCGTTACCAATCCGTTTGCGTAATCCTGCTTCCAACGCTTCCTGTGATGCTTCATTATAGTTATTATCTACAACCACGCGAATCAGAAGATGGTCATACTCATCCTGCACACATTGAGAGATAATCACGCCTTTTGCCTGATCCACAGAGTGAGACATCACTGCTCCAAGAATTCTGCCATCGGGTGTATATATTGCATCACAATCCTTGCCGAATATTTCTTCCACAACCCTGAAAGCTCTGCCACAGGCACATTCTGAATTTGACGGCTGCACTCTGTCACGCGTGTCATACCGTATCAAGGGCATCATGTAATTATAAAAATTTGTCCCCACCAGCCTCCCTTCTTCAGTTGCAGGCTTCTCGTTATCCTCTACAATTTCCATATAGGCAAAATCTTCGATTAGATGCAGGCTGCCTTTTTCGCATTGGGAGATCATTGCGCTGCCCTCGTGCATAGAATGAAAATCAAAAACCGGGCAATCATAGAGATCGATCAGCATCTTGCGTTTCTCGCCTGAGAGTTTCTCGCCGTAAGTAATTATCGAATGAGGAGAAGGTATCTTTATGCCGCTTTCAGCAGCGAAACGGGCAATCATTAGAATATCAAAAGGAAAACCGATAATATTTTTCACAGGCTTTTTGATTATCTCTTCGACTAGCCGGAGGGCAGAAGACCTGCTTAACCTGTTTGAATCATAGCGAATTATGTTATAAAGCGGATTTAATTGAAAATCTGACTCTTTTAGATAATAGCTTTGAACCATCAGCGTTCTTCTTCGAAGGCGGTATCCCGCCCAATAGAAGCTGCGCAATAAAGCAGCAATTTTATTTGCCTGCACGGCATCATTCAAAGCAAAATGCAGTGGTGTCCCGGTGGAACCGCTGGTGGAATCCCAGATGATGTTCCTGCTATTTGCCTGATCAGATAAAAATTCTTCTGGTCTGGTTCGCACAATTTCCTTATTCAAAAGAGGGATTTTGCACATGTCTTCTCTGCCTCTGAATTTATCAGCTTCAAATCCCATTTTTCTAAACAGCTTGCGATAATACGGCACATGCTTATCTGCATATTTAATCAATTGCTTCAGGCGTTCATCCTGATATCTTTTTAGGTTCTGCCGATCCCAGTACTGTGACCTGTTGTAAAAACTGTGTCTGAATAATACTTGTAGCGGAAGCTGGAAGATTGATTTTTCCATATTTTTTTTACGCTCTTGAATTTTCCCACTTTTCTATCAGCCGGCTTCGTCTGATTATTAATTCTGCTCTTTTCAGCATTGGCGGACCAATAAAGCGATCATCCAGCACTGCTACCCCTCTTTCTTCAGTTTCGGCAATTTTTGTTAATCTGATGATCTCTATTGCTTCTGAAACCTCTGAATTTGAGGGCGTGAAATATCTGTGCACAAGCTCAATCTCTTTGGGGTGCAAAACCAGCATCCCTTCAAATCCCAGATTTTTTGCTAATTGCAGATTTGCTTCCAAATCATCAAGATCATGAACATTCACATGAACAGTATCTATGGGAATAATGGAATTTGATCTTGCCGTTATCGCTATTTTTGCCCGGGGATACAAAAGACTTTCACCTCTTACGTCATGGATACCCTGCAAATCTGTAATAAAATCTTCACACCCGAAGGCTATTGCTATTATCCGCCGGGAAGTACTACATATTTCATCTAAATGTACTAAAGCCGAACAGGTCTCTATTATTGGTATCAGCTTGAGTTCATTTGGTTTTTTCTTGTTTTTCTGCTCTGCTACCTGCAGCAATCTATCAATAAACCTAATATCATCGCAATTAAAGGCTTTGGGAAATAAAAATCCTGTAACAGGCAACTGGCTGAAAACCCTGACTTCGTCCTGTAATAATTTGCTATTCCGGTCATTTAAACGGATAAACAGCAAATGGCGGTGAAATATTCCTTCTTTGATCAATTGGCTGCAAAGCTGTCTTGCTTTTATCTTGTTCTCTGCCGGTACTACGGAATCCTCCAGATCAAGTATGAGTGCGTCTGATCTTGTGATTGCCGCTTTTCGCAGAAGCTTTTCCCTGTGCCCTGGCACAAAGAGTAGTGACCGTAACACAAAATCAATCACTGCTCATTCTCGCTGGTATCAGAACATTTCTGATTAAGGTTAATACAAGCTGATTTCTTTGATTATAGGCAGAAGTTCTGACCCTGATTATTCCCCGATCCGGTTTTGAGCGTGACTTTTTTATATTCAGTATTTCTGATTCCACGCGGATAGTATCACCAATATAAACCGGAGCTGCATGATGCACTTTTTCATAATCAAGATTTGCTATTGCCTTACCACTGATATCTCTCACCGTGAGCCCCACAGACAGCGAAAATACAAGAGTCCCCACCACAACACGCCTGCCGAATTCTGTTTTCTCTGCATAATTGCTATTTAGATGCAGCGGGTGATGATTCATCGTTAACAGGCAGAACAGGTTGTTATCACTTTCTGTGATAGTTTTTGCCGGTTCATGAATTATCACTTCTCCTGCTTGAAATTCTTCCAGGTATCTGCCAAATGATGATCCCATTTTCCTTACTCCTTTTTTTAATTTTCGCGCAATCTCACTGCCGTTACACGTAATTCCTTACTGCAGGCAACTGGATTGATTGTATATTAATTTATCTGTCAAGCAAAATTATTCTCCTGGCATACCCCCGAAATTTAATTGTAAGGTTGTAATATTGAACTTATGAAATTATTGGTCGTCACCATTGCGAAGGACTAAAGACCATTAGCACGGTAACTTAGATTAAAGAAGTGTCCTCATCCAAAACCTTGCGAATGGTCGCCAGACCTTCACAATGGTTGACCTTGAGAACAATCTTTATCTCACATAATATAAATCATTTAACAATACCAAAAATTATAAAATCGGGGGGATGCCTGTATTTATTCTCACTCTGGCAACTTCCCGATTTTTTTTATTTGGCTAAAAAAATTATCCTGCAGGGGTGATGGGATAATTGTGAATTTTGGATTTTGAATGATTAGCCCCGGGATTTTAGCTCGGAGATTGGGATGTCTCTCTGAAAAGGGATTTATCACAGGATAAAGTTTGATTTCTGATTTGGGGTTAAAACCCCCACTATTTGGGTTATTAGATCCACGAGTTAATACTCATGGCTATTCATTTATATAGCAGGCTGAAAATTATGGCTATTTCTCAGTTTCAGCCCAGCAGCCGCTTATATGTATTCTGCGAAGTATTAGAGTTATCTTACGGTTATACAATGGAGAGGTATATATGAATGAATAAAGGAAAAGAAAGAGATGGTATTTAAAAAATATTACAAATATTTCTTGACAGGAAAATGGCAAGTGTCCCTTGTTAGAGTCGGACGTGGGACGAGTGATATTCAGTGGTTTGTAATGAGGTATCTTCTGTTAGTGAATGTCCCTGTATTGGAGGAATAATGAAAAAAGGACGACTTATTTTAGCAGTTTTATTATTATTCAGTCTTTGTCTGTTTTCAAACGTCACCAGGCAAAGCGTAATTGTACCCGAAGAAGTAGAAACCATCCAGGGGGCAATAGATCTTGCGGTGAGTGGAGATGTTATAATTGTTTTACCTGGGACCTATACTGAAAATATCGATTTTATGGGTAAAGAGCTTGTTGTTGGTTCATTGTATTATACCACACAGGACACAAGTTACATATCGCAGACGGTAATCGATGGTGGTCAAAACGGAAGCGTAGTGACATTTAACAGTGGAGAGGGCGGCAATTCCGTATTATCGGGATTTACAATAACAAACGGGGTAACTTCAGCGGATGGTGGCGGAATATACTGTGGCGATAATACAAGTCCTTTGCTTGATAATCTGAGAGTTATCAATAATCAGGCGAGTAATGGTGGTGGTTTATTTTTTGGCACGAATTCTTCGATAAGTATTATTTCGACATTGATCAGTGATAATAATGCTACATATCAGGGTGGTGGGGCATATTTGTATTATTGCGATCTCATTATGAATGATGTTGTGCTGGAAAATAATGAATGTGTTTATACGGGAGGAGGTATGTCAATCACATCCTCCGAAATAGTCATGGAAAATGTATCAGTGATAAATAATACTGCTTCCGGGTCATACGGTTCAGGGGGAGGATTATTTAATTACTGGGAATCAGTGATCGACTTGGATTCCTGCCTATTCGAAGGTAATTTTGCCGTCACAGGAGGCGGAATTTGTTGTGATGAAATGACAGCATTATATCTAGAGAATACTTTAATCAAAGAGAATGAAGCATCATACTCTGGAGGTGGAATTTTCTTTGGCTGGGGCTTGGAATTATCCATAGTTAATTCAGAAATAGATAATAATACGGCAGGAACAAATGGGGGGGGGCTTTTTTTAAGTGGATTTGATCAGGATTTGAATAAGGTGCTGATAACTAATAATACTGCGGGATCAAAAGGTGGAGGGATTTTTATTAATGGCTGGTCTAATGTTGATCTTTTAAATACTACTATCGTGGATAATACAGCCGAAGAAAATGGAGGAGGAATCTACGCTGATTACAATTATAATTATGCAAGACTAATCAACTCCGTCTTATGGGACAACTTACCACAAGCTTTGTATCTGAATTATTCAGGGAATACGTTTCCAACTGAAGTAACAGTAGCTTATAGCAATTTTGAAGGTGGCTATGATGCAATAGGCGTTTCCAGTTATGATAATGTGATCATCAACTGGCTGGAGGGTAACATAGATGAAGAACCGGGATTTATTGATCAGGTTGGTGGAAATTATCAGTTATTGAGCAATTCGCCGTGCATTGATAGTGGAACAGCTTACTTTGAATATAACGAAGAAGTTTTACTAAATCTTGAGGCAGAAGAATATGAGGGAGAGGCGCCGGATATGGGTGCCTATGAATTCTCAGGTGTCAAATATGGAGATATAAATAATGATGGGGCGATTGATAGTTACGATGCCTCACTCCTTTTGATGTACGTAATTGGCATGGATCCTTTGGAGGATGATCCAGTCCCATGGGAAGAATGGAGGGTCGAACGTGCTGATGTCAATCTGGATGGTGAAATAGAAGCTTTGGATGCAGCACTCGTACTTCAAAATGCTGTAGGGCTTATAGAATTACCTGTGCGGGGCGGTATCAGAGGAAGCAGCGAAATCACAATATCCAGTGACGAACAGTATATTTATCTGAACAGCGATTATGAATTGATCAGCTTTGAATATACTATCAGCGAATATAGTAATCTGGAATTCAGAGCTGGAGAGGTTAATTACGATAATTGTTTATATTTACAGAAAGGTGATAGAATGGCGATAATATCTGCAGAAGGGTTATCCGGAAATTTAGTGCAGATTCCTTATACAAGAACAGGCGCTTATATAGATAGTTACGTTACTTTTAATGTCATCAGTAATGGCTGGCATGAGCAAATTACATATCTGCTCAATGGTGAAACTCCTTCTATCAGCAGGATTAGCGCAGTCTATCCAAATCCTTTCAATCCGGAGACGACGATCGAGTATCAATTAGCCCAGCCTGGTAAAACCAGTATTGAGGTCTATAATATCAAGGGACAAAAAATAGAGACGCTATTCAACGAAGAGCAGGATGCAGGAAATTACAATTTCAGATGGAATGCAGATGGACAGAGCAGTGGAGTCTATTTTGTCCGTGTGAAAAATGGCTCCTTTGAAGGCAGAGAAAAAATTATTCTTCTGAAATAGAAAAAATATTCGAACTGGCAGGAGGAAGGCAGGTTTTTAACTTTGGATGAATTACCCGGGGCTTTTAGCTTGGTGATTGGGGTGTGTTTCTCTGAGAAGGGATTTATACCAGGGTAACGCTAGAGATCAGGTTATAGATTCAGGGCATATTTTGTGGTAAAAATCTATGAGTTTTTTTCCGGCGGTGGTGGTGTTGTAGTATTTTTTCACAGCGGTTCTGGCATTTGCAGCCATTGAGGAAAACAGCTTTTTTTGGTTGAAAGCAATCTGTATTACGTCGGCAAAGTGACTGGCGTTTCCGGCTTCAAACACATATCCGCACTGGTGATTATTAATAATTTCTTCCTGAGGTCGGCAATTGCTTACAATCACAGGTTTCTGGAAGTACATGTACTGGAAAATTTTATTAGCGACGCCGGATTCGTGCTGTTCATTTTTTTTTATGGGAGAGACAGCGATATCGATATTTTTTATAAGTGAGGCAAAATCTTTGAATTCCAGCCAGGGGATGTGAGTAACATTCTCGGAGTAGCTATTGATACAATTTTGGAACTTTTTTTTATCGGCATTATCAACGGGTCCCACGAACAGAAAGTGCAGGTTCGGGATATTTTTTCGTGCAATATCCAGAGCCATAAAGCAATCAAAAATACCTCGGCGTTCGGCGATAACGCCAAAATACAGGAGAGTGAATTTGCCTTTGGGATCAAAAATGGTTTTATCATCAAATAGAGCATCGAGCTGTTTAAGATCGGGAACATTGGGATATATGCAGAATTTTTCTATATTCATCAAATTCTGGTATTCCTCAGCGAGTGATTGGGCAAAATGATCACTGAGAGTGATAATCCCTTTTGCCTGGCGTAAAATTTTGCGTTCCTTATTTTTCCAGCGAGCTTTACTGAGAAGACAATTAAGCGGGAAGAACCGAGACCAGTTATATGAAACTACAGTGGCGGGATAATTTTCGTGCAAATCGACAACATAATCCACATCCTGGTGTCTGGCTGGCAAACCCATATAGAGATCATGGACATGGAGAATATCTATATCCATAGAGCGGACAAATTTTTTGATGATAAAATGCCAGATAACAGAATAGAGATCAAGAGCAGTACCCGAGAATGGTCTTAATTTTTTAACAACCCATTTTTTGCAGGGAATCTGATAGACAGAAAAATATTCAAAATTTTTTATCTTGGTTTTTCTCGAGTGATAATCCAGAGCCAGGACGAACACCTGATTGCCTGCTGCTCCGAGAATTCTGGCTTCATTTTCTACTCTTTGATCCGGCAGTTCCTTATCCAGCACCATACCGATACGAAGTTTATTATTTATCATCTAATCATCCGGTTATCAGAGTCTATTGATTTTTTTCAGAGCTTTATATTTATGAATGTACATTTTCACGGCATTAGAGAGGTTATCCTGAGAATGGAATTTATGAGCATAATACTGAAAAATGTTATCGTCGGTAATTCTGTGAAGTAATTTCATTTGGGCAATATGCAATCTGTGGTAGAGGATAGTGGCGGGGTCTATCCGGGGATACCATTCAGCCTGGCAGAGATTGTATCTGCTCCAAAAGCCCAAGTCATAGGAAGGTAGAATATTTTTGAGAGTCCGGATACCCCGGGAGAAGATATCGTGAGCAGATTTATGCTGCGGGAAGACACGGATATAATCATAAACACCCAGAAGTGAAAAAATCATACCGTTAAGCACGAGAGTCGGGATACTTGCCGTGTATTCTTCATAGAAGGCACCAAAATCTGTAAAACTGGTAACACCGCCTTCAGATACAGGCAAGGAGAAAGGGATGAGGGCAAGTTCTGCCAGGTCTGCCCAGTCTTTATTATTCGTGATCTGATAGCCGCGCAGCAGGATATTGACAGCTCTTGCCTGGGAGAAGGCAGATTGCCAGGGGTCTTGATTTCTATATTGTGGAAGCGGCACTTTTGTCAGCCAGCGGGCGCCGTATTTATGGCTTTCTTCAGCATTAGTTTCAAACCAGCGGGGGAAATTAAGAAAGCGGTTTTTATCAAAATCGCTATTTGAATCCAGCCAGGTATGAAAAACAGCCAAGCCCATCTGCCCTATTGTGATGGGGAAATATACATAATCCTGGTCTTCCACATCAATATAGGTGGCATTGAGGGGAATACCCTCATCATCAAATTTCTTCAATAGCTTCTGGTCTTTGCCGCCGGCGATTCGATCTTCGCGGAACAAAAAATAGTAATTATCAAGTTTGGTTGAACTCAGGTTTTGGGCGATTTGATAATTTGTGGGAGGTGTTCGGAGGTCATGAGCAAATTTTTTTAGCATAAACAGAGATTTTTTTGTATTCATATCTTACTCTCAAAAATTTGAACAAGCTGTCCGGTTTGATTTTTGCGGGAATAATAATCAACCTTGCTATTTCCATAACTCGGCAGGCTGTCAGTTTGCCAAAGTCGAAAAATATCTTCAATCAGTTTTTGACATGGTTCATCGAAGGTAAAGAAAGAGCCAGTCTCTGTTTGGGTAAGGATTTCAGCAATTTCGTTTCCGGGTGCTGCATAAGCGATGATGTGATTTCCGGTTTTTATATACTCAAACAGCTTCGCGGTGAGGACGCCTTTACTATTGGGTGTATTTGTGGAAAAAACCAGCAGCAGATCGGCATTGATTATTTTCTTTATTACCAGACTGTGATCGATATAGCCTGGCATATAATAACAATGGGCTGCTTTGCTTCGGGCGATATATTCTTTAATTTCGCTGTGAACATTTCCATACAAATGAATTTCCAAAGAGCATAGTATTGAATCGGGCAAGTTGTCAATAGAATCGAAAAAAGCAGTAGCAAATTGAGCAGTTCTGATATTGCCAGTATGGCAAATAGTAAATTTTTTATTTTTTACTTTTGTGATATTACAAAAATCATCTGCATCGAAGCCATTATAAATCACCTGAACAGGAGAATTTGTAATCTGGGAAAATATATCTTTTAGACCTTTACTTACCGTGGTAATGCAGCGAGCCTGGTTCAGAGTTAATTTTTCAATTTTTTTATCAATCAGCCAGCTCAGGGTATTCCGAGGTAGATTTTTGAGCCAGAACGCTTCCGTCCAGGGGTCTCTGAGATCGGAAATTAGCGGGATATTGCCTTTTTTACTGATTAGGGCGGCTCCAATCTGAAGTGAGTGAGGTGGAGAGCTGCTAAAGATGAGATCAGGCTTTTGGGTTTTGATAATTTTATTACCTTTATAAATAAGAAAAGGCAGCCAGCCCAGCCGCGCATCAGGGATAAAAAGATTCGCCCGGCACCACTTGAAAAATTTATGTGAGAATTTATCTCTCTTGCCCTTGCTAAGTTCAAGAGTATTTATTCCGCTTTTTAGTTTTTTGCCTTTGAGGATATTATAAAAAGCAAAAGGGTGTAAACTATATGACTTATAGATTTTTATAGCCGTGGGCACTTCTGCAAGCAGAGTTTGATCAAGAGCAGGAAAATTTCCGTTATTGACCGTTAAGATGATGGGTTGCCAGCCAAATTGCAGTAAGAATTTGCAGAATTTTAGTGTTCTTTGCACGCCGGGACCGCCGGCGGGGGGCCAATAGTATGTGATAATAAGAACTTTAGGCATTCTCTTTATGGGGATTATTATTTTGTATCTCTTCTTTTTCCGGGGCAATAACGATACTATTCATGAATTCATCCAAGGCAATTTGAGGTGTCATTTCAATGATGGCATTCAGGATTTCGAGCATTTTGGGAAATGCAAGAGTGAGTTCATGGGTTTTTGTATTTCCGTTATGGTCTTTGTATTTAATATCCAGGATGC
Source organism: uncultured Candidatus Cloacimonadota bacterium (assembly GCA_964604155.1). Lineage (GTDB taxonomy): Bacteria > Cloacimonadota > Cloacimonadia > Cloacimonadales > TCS61 > Stygibacter. The sequence continues at coordinate 40,963 of CAZRXY010000105.1, forward strand.
GTTGTCTTGCGTTTCTGAGCTTGATAGAGATAAAATCTGTCCAATTAATGATCACAGTTTTTTTCATAAGATAATGAAATTCCAGATAGTTTTCTTTGAAACGCAGCCTGTTAAGAGTGAAGAGATTTCTCAAAAGTGAGTTAAGTGCGAAAAAGATAATCAGGAATGGGACTAGTTTTGTGAAAGTGGAAGAATCGGCATTAATTTTTGTGAAAATAAGTCTAAGGGCATAAGCGATGGCAAACACAGAGAAGAAAACGGTGAACCAGCGGATAATGGGGCTGAACCAGTAGGAACGGGGAAATCCTTTTTTGGCATTGATATTTTGATATTCTTCATAATTATTCTGGTGAGGCATAATTTAGAGATACTCCTTAAGCTCCTGTCGGACAGATTCGGGGGCACTATAGAAACCAAAGAAATTGAGATCGGAGTCATATCCATGAAAATCACTGCCGCCGGTTTTGATAAGTCCATTATCATCCGCCATTTTTTTGTAACGCTCGGTCTCATCATCAGTATGCCTGCTGTAAAAGACTTCCAGCCCCTGCACACCGTTTTTGATAATCTGCCTAACCAGGTCATCATCACGATAGACATAAGGGTGGGCAAGCACGGATACACCTCCGGCACGTTTTATGGCTTCTATCACTGTTTCGGAATCGGGGGCAGGTTTGGCAATATAACAGCTTTTACCCTCGCCGATATACTTATCGAAAACTTCTTTGGTATCGCGGCAGTGCCCGGCATCTATAAGAGCACGAGCAATATGAGGTCTGCCTACAAGGTTCAATTTCCCAGTGAGATTGATAACACCATGGAAATCTATCTTTAGCCCTTGTTTTGCCAGCAATTTCACAATTTTTTTTGCCCGGATAAGCCGGCCCTTTTCAATGTTATGTAAAAAAGCTCGAAATGCTTTATCATGAATATCAAAACCGTAAGCAAGAATATGGACATCCCGATCCCAGCACAAAGAGCTGATCTCTACTCCGGGTAGAACCTGAATATCATAGTGAGGGGCAATTTTGATAGCTTCCAAACTTCCCTCAATAGTATCGTGGTCTGTAATGGAGATAAGCTGGTAATTGTACTGCTGCAGGATTTCCAGTAATTCCCGAGGTGAAAATACTCCGTCAGAGTAGCTGGTATGTAGATGCAGATCAAGCTTATCCATTTATCTTACCTCTGTTATTATTCTTTATATAAAACTAAAGAACCTTTTTAAAAAACATTCCGCTGGTGTAAAGTAAAAGCTTTTAAGAGCGGACTTTTTGCTGACAGCAGGGAGGCTTTTGCAGCTATGAGCAAGGTTTTTTATCCATGGGGTATGCCAGGGTGAGTTAACAAACTTATTGACATAATAATGGGATAGATTAAGTATCTGTTCTGAGGGTTAGTATTGATAATATGTAAGCCAGGCGGAATTGGTTGGGGTCAAGCTTAGTGGAGGTGATAATTGGGAACTCATCAGATAATGCTGGTGATATTAAGCGTAGTATTAATGGGGATTGCAATAGCTTTTGGGTTATTTATGTTCCGGATGCATGCAGTTAATACAAATCGTCAGCTTATGATCAATGACATGAATTTTCTGGGAGCAGAAGCTTTGAGATTTTGGCGGACTCCTCGGAGCATGGGTGGCGGGGCACCTGATATAACCAGTAACGATCAGGAGAGGCTGGAATTTTTTTTACATTGGAGCGGCTCAACCAACCGAACTGCTTCGGGCACATATTCAATACTGGCAAACGATGACGGGACTCTGGATATTATTGGCATAGGCACAGAATTAGGGCGTGACAGCACGAATCCTGTACGGGCAATAATGACCGTAAATCCTGGTGCAGATCCCTCAATGGTCACAACAATTGAAAACTGACCGAATAACTAATTAAAAATTGTTTTTTTGAGAATCAGCCTTATTTTTGTTCTATAAAGAAGGTTAAGTGATGAATAAGGGTCAAATTTTTTTAGTGTTATTTTTGATGACATGTAGGATAATTTTTTCAGCCGGTGACAGACTTCACCTGAAAGTTGGTGTTTACCAGAACGCCCCCAAGATATATGCAGGAGAAGACGGAAAGGTGTCCGGATTTTGGGCGGAACTTGTGGAATATATAGCAAAAGAAGAAAATTGGGATATACAATGGGTAGAGGGTAATTGGGAGCAATGCCTGCAAAATCTGGAAAAGAGCAAGATAGATATCATGGTGGATGTAGCATATACTCCGGAAAGAGAAAAGAAATATACTTTCCAGAGTGAGACTACTCTGCTGAGTTGGTCAAGATTATATGCCAGACGAGGGACAAAGCTGCAGACAATATTTGATTTAGAAGGCAAAAAGGTAGCGGGTTTAAGGGGCAGTTACAATTTAGAGGGGACTGAAGGATTTACAGAGATGCTCCGCAAATTCTACATAGATTGCGAGATCATCCTGCTATCGGACTATAAATCGGTGTTTGAAGCTTTGGATTCTGGTGAGGTGTATGCCGGCATTACTAATAAGGATTTTGGCTCAAGATATGAAGATTCATACGAGATAGAAAGGACTCCCATAGTGTTCCAGCCTGCCAGACTGCTTTTTGCCTTCAATAAAGAATCTGATCTTACTCCATACTTGATCAAAGTTATAGATAAACATATTTCGAATTTAAAGGATGATAAGAACTCGATGTATTACAGTTCTCTTGATAAACTTCCGGGAAATGTGAAAAAAGTAACAGCTTTTCCTCTTTGGATTAAGCTATTAATACTGATAATTCTTTTTATAGCGGCAATATTTTTGGTCTTTATCAGGATACTAAAATATGAAGTAAATCAGAAGACAAGTGAATTGCGTTTATCCATAAGCAAATTAAAAATTGCTGAAGATAATTTAACGAAATACCGGGATCAATTGGAGATGCTGGTAGCAGAACGAACAGAAGAGCTGCAAAAAGTGAATTCGGAATTAGAGAAGGCAAATTCATCATTAGAAGAAGCCAGCCGGCTAAAAAGCCAGTTTCTGGCAAATATGAGCCATGAATTACGATCACCACTAAATTCAATTATCGGTTTCACCGGAATAATGATCCAGGGATTATCAGGAGAATTGAACTCAGAGCAGACGAAACAAATGAAAATGGTTTACGAGAGTGCGCATCATCTTCTGGGATTGATCAATGATATTCTCGATTTATCCAAAATTGAAGCAGGCAGGATCAAGATTTTCTATGAAGAATTAGAACTTATCCCCCTGATAGATATGGTTCATAAAATGATCTATCCCATGGCAGAAGAAAAGGGACTGCCGATAAATAAAACAGTAGCCGAAAACGTCCCAAAGACCATTTTCAGTGACCGAAACAGGATAAAGCAGGTATTGATTAATCTGTTATCAAACTCCATCAAATTTACTGAGAATGGGGCAATTACAATCTCCTGTAAGCTATGTGAGACAGGTGAGACTGTGGAATTTTCCGTGATAGACAGCGGCATAGGGATCAAGGAAGAGGAGCAGAAAACAATCTTTGAAGAATTCACTCAGATAGAGACAATCAAGCGGACAAAGCCCGAAGGTACCGGATTAGGGCTGGCAATTTCACAAAAACTTGTACAAATGATGGGTGGCAGAATGTGGGTGGAAAGCAGATACGGTGAAGGCAGCACTTTTTCTTTTACAATCCCGCTGTCTCCCGATACAAAGGAGAGCAATTTCCGGCAGGAAAGCGAGTTCTGCAGAGACACCGGTAAAAAATTGATCTTAACAATAGACGATGAAGAGACGGCTCAGGAGATATTGAAGAAATATCTCACCAGTGCCGGTTATCAGGTAATACAAGCATATAACTATGGTGATGCCTTAAAAAAAGCATCTGAGCACCAACCTTTTGCCATCACATTAGATATGGTGATGCCGGGCAAAGACGGCTGGGAAATACTGGAACAGCTCAAAAATGATGAATTAACAAAAGAAATACCTGTAATCTGCATATCCACACTGGATAATCGTGAGCTGGGAATCTCGCTTGGAGCAGTGGAATATCTGGTTAAACCAATAGATTCGAGAGTGCTAATGACCGAACTGGAAAGGCTCGAGAAAGAATTCCAAATCAATAAAATTCTTATTATAGATGATAATCCAAATGATATCGATCTTTTAATAAAATATCTAAGCAGCCACAGGACATATAAAATACTTGTAGCAACCTGCGGCAAGGAGGGTTTGGAAAAAATTAAAAAAGAGAAGCCAGATCTGATAATACTTGACTTGTTAATGCCGGAAATTGATGGTTTTCAGGTAATTAGGATATTTAAAAAGGATCCCGAGGTAAAAGATATCCCGACAATAATAATTTCAGCAAAGAAACTGGATGCAAAAGAGAAGCTTTTTCTGGAAAGCAATATAGAAGGTTATATCCATAAGGGTAAATTTGAGAAAGAAGTGCTACTTAGTGACATTACGCACCTGATCGAAAAAATAGAAAGCAGTAAATGAGAGAATTATGAATCAGAAAATATTAATTGTAGAAGATAATGAAAAGAACCTCTATCTGGCAAAATTCATGCTGCAGAGGGCAGGATATGAGGTAATCGAGGCAACTAATGGAAAAGAAGGTTATGCCAGGGCAATAGCGGAATCACCGGATTTGATTCTGATGGATATGCAATTGCCTGTAATGAACGGCTTTGAGGCAACGGCATTAATAAAATCAGATGAAAAGTCCAAAATGATACCTGTGATCGCTCTCACTGCTTTTGCCATGAAAGGAGATCGTGAAAAAACCCTAGCAGCCGGTTGTGATGAATATCTGGAGAAGCCGATAGACCCAGAGAATTTTGTATTCAAGATTGGAGAATTCTTTAAAAAGTTTTATCCGGAGGATAAAGATGAAAATCTTAGTAGTTGATGACAAGCAAGATAATTTATATTATCTGGAAACTCTGCTGGAGGCACAAGGGCATCAGATATCTACCGCAGAAAATGGACTTGAGGCACTAAATCAGCTCAGGGCGGCAAAATTTGATCTTATTATCTCAGATATTCTAATGCCTGAGATGGATGGTTACCAGTTATGCATGGAATGCAAAAAAGACAAGCTGCTAAAGGACGTCCCTTTTGTGTTTTACACAGCCACCTATACGGAAGCCAAAGACGAAGAATTTGCTTTGCACCTTGGGGCGGATAAATTTATCAGGAAACCCTTAGAACCAGATAAATTTATCGAATATATTACCGAAATCATTAACACCTCAAAAGCAGGGAAAAAGAGACTTAAGAGAGCTGTTTTAAAGCCTAAGACAGAGGTTTTTAAGATGTACAGCCAGCGGCTGGTAAAAAAGCTGGAACACAAGATGTTCGAAAAAGAAATGGCAGAGAAAAAATATCATGCTCTCTGCAATATTGTGCCGGATTTTATTTTTTCGCTTGATAGTGAGGGCCGATTTGATACCTTTAACCGAGGTATAGAATTATTTGGTTATGAGCAAAATGAAATAAAAGGTAATCATCTGGCAGATTTTCTCACTCCTCAGGGTAAGTCAATAATCCAAAACTATTTGAAGGAAACTAGAGAATTTAAGAAAGTAAAACAAATTGAGCTTGAGCAAAAATTACTCAAGAAGGATAATTCATGGGCAGATATTGAATTGGGCTTAACTTCATTTATCGACGAGAATGGAGAGTTTACCATTTTTGGTGCCATTAAGGATATAACAAAAACCAGATTACGGGAAAAAGAGTATAAGCAATTGCTGGATGGGATGAATGATACAGTTTTTGTGATAGGATTTGACGGCAAGTTTTTAGAAGTTAATAAATCTGCTGTCAATAAATTAGGCTATCGTCGGAGCGAACTATTAGATATGGGGCCTGCCGATATAGACACTCAACTGGAATCTAGTGATATTGATAAATTAATAAGCGGTATGAAATCTGACAAAATGCAGGTTTTTGAGACGAAACACCAAAAAAAAGATGGCACAATCTTCCCGGTTGAAATAAGTTCCAGCCATGTTACCTATCAAGGCAAGGAAGCTGTTTTGAGCGTAGCACGAGATATCACACAGCGTTTTAAGGCGGAAGAAGAACTGCGGAAATATCGCCAGCATCTGGAAGAACTGGTGCAGGAACGCACCAAAGAACTGGAAAAAACGAATAAACAACTGCAGGAATTTAATCAGATTTTTGTGGGAAGGGAATTCAGAATAAAAGAGCTGCGGGACAGGGTAAAAGAGCTGGAAGAAGAGAAAAGAAATCTCTGAGCGATTTTATTCTAATCAGTATTCACTGCTATCCATAGCTGAAGATAAATCGCTCAGATCAATTTTTAAAAAACTGCTTATTGCAGGAGTTCAACGGGATATTTTCTTCGCAACCGGTTTATTTGGGCAATATACTGTTCTCTCTGTTTAAGATTTTGTAGTTCTTTTTTTACGTCTTGCTCCACCTCTTTATAGGACGCTTTCAGGCTATCCGATTTGGAATTTAGTTTAATGAGGTGAAATCCGAATTGTGTTTTTACAGGCTGGCTGATTTCGTCTATCTCAAGCTGGAAGGCTGCATTATCATATTCGAGAACCATTTGACCTCTGGCGTAATTTCCCAGATTTCCCCCATTGTCTTTGGATGGGCAGCTTGAGTATCTTTTTGCAGCATTTTCAAATGATATTTCGTTTGCTGTGATCTTTTCACGCAGCTTTTGGCACAGCTCCAGGGAATCAACCAGAATGTGGCTTGTATCGGCAGATTCCGGTTTATCAAATTTTTCCTGATTATCTTCAAAAAACTCCTCTACCTCTTTATCAGTAGGGATATCAGTGTGCATAGTGCGATTGATATTCAATTGTGTGAGGATAAATTCTCTGGCTTTTTGTAATTCAGATTTATAGGCTTCGGTTTCATCAAGCTTATTATCGATAGCATCATAGAGAAATAATTTCTGATTAATCAATTCATTAACAATCTGCTTGCTGCCCTCTTGATTACGATATTGAGAGGCAATTTGTGGATCGAGTCTATTTAAAAAATTGTCCACATCCTCAAGTGTAATAGCGATTCCGTTCACTTTTGCTAAAATCCTGCTTTCCATTCAAATCTCCTTTTTATATATTATGCCTCTTTTACAAAAAGGGGTATGAGTGTCAAATGCAATCCCCCTGAACCCCGCATAACCGGGGACAAAAGATTAATTTTACTTGCAATATTAGTGTAGTTGAAATACTTTGTCGGTAGTTACAACGGGTAAAAGGAGGAATAAATTGAAAAAGTCTGCAAAACAAAAGAGTCTTGAGAAAAAGTTACTCAATAAACTCACCGGTAAATCCAATAAATTAGCAACAATGATATTTGAGGATGTAGAGATACTCACTTTGCAGGATTATGCCAATACGGTATCTATCCACCGTTTGGGATTTAATGATCATGGACCGGTGCATATGCTTACTGCCACTCTGAACGCAATCACTATGCTTGATCTGCTGATTGATGCCGGGATAAAGCTCAATCTGGAGCAGGAAGGGCTGGGGACTATAGAAGACAGTCGTATTGCGGTGCTCTTTGCCACACTTTTGCATGATATTGGGATGACAGTATCCCGAGACAGGCATGAATTTATGGGGGTAAGCCTGGCATTACCAATAATAGACCGGATATTGAAGCCGTTTTATCTTGAAAATCCCTCCAGATTTGTTGTGCTGCGTTCGCTGATCATTGAGGGAATACTGGGGCACATGGCTACTCAGACTATACAATCACTGGAGGCGGGGCTGGTGCTTATAGGAGATGGCTGCGATATGGAAAAGGGACGTGCCAGAATATCTTTGCAGCTTTCTGATGCTGCAAAACGCGGTGATATTCACAGATATTCATCGAGAGCAATAAAAAAAGTGACAATAAAAAAAGGCGAATTGAGGCCTGTCAAAATAGAGGTTGATATGACGGAATCGGTTGGGTTTTTTCAAATAGAAGAGGTCTTGTATCCCAAAATATTATCCAGTCCAGTAAAAAAATATATTGAACTAACTGCCGCCGTGATGGGCGAGGCAGTGAAGCAATACCTATGATTATTATTTATTTTTAGTAAATTGCCTCGCTTTTTTATTTTGGCTCAGAAACCGCATTGCTGCTTCCCACTCCCTTGATAATTTCACTCCAAACAACACATCAAAAAATGTTGTTTTGTTTGGAGTGCAATATGGGTGTAGAATATTTGAGAGCTGGGCGAGTGATATAAATCAATTAAAATAAAAACTGAATAAGCTGATGAGAATCACCGTGAGGGGTACGCAGATAATAGTTGACCAGGTGATAACGTGAGCGGTAGATTTTTTATCAATTCCATAGGGAATAAGGAACATATTAGTGCTTGTAATCGGCAAGACAGAATTAATCACGGCAACAGCAAACCAGGCAGCGGGAATGATCTTGATATAAAGCATAAAGCCTAAGATAAAGGCAAAGATAAGCGGTGTGATAACTGCGGTAAGCAAAAATATCTGTCTTATCCAAATCCAGTGAATATTGTTTTTTACTTTTGTGATACCCAGCAGTTTTTTTAATTCGGACAATTTCAGGTCTTGCGGATGCATACCTGAGCCTACGTAGAACAGGGCAATAGGGATAGTGAGGGCGGTATAGAATCTGATAAGAGTACCCAAATTACCCAGGTCTCCAGTGGTAACACCCACACTTTTCTGCAGGATAATAGCGGCAATAACAAAAAGGATAAAATAAAAGGGGTACATTCTGAGGAACCAGGGCAGGCTATTGGTTTTTTCCATTTTTTTCTGCTCGTTTTTGTTCATGTGATTAAGAATGTATGGTACAATGGCAAACAGGATAATGCCCACAATTGCCATAATGATAGCCGCAGGCACTTTCCAGCTTTCTATAGCCAGCATTGCTCCGCCGACAAATGCGGTGCTTCTGCCCTGATTAGTAAACACGGTTTTAAGATACAGCGTTTTTTGGGAATCCGTAAGTTTTTGTTTCTTCAATTGACTTTTGGCAAACACATAAGCGATAACATACATAGAAACTAATGCTATACTTATGAAAGTGACAAAGTGGATTTCTTCCAAGCCGATGCCTGTATCAAGAAATATCCGGAAAACGAGCACCGGAATAAAGAAGTAGAGTACAATGAGTCCTATTTTTTTCATATTGGCATCAAATTTTTCCTGCGAGAAGATTGATCTCATCAATGTTGCCACCAAAAAGCCCACTAGTATCCAGGGTAAAGTATAAAGCCCGGTGATATACGGCATAACAGATTGAATTATGTTCACAAATTGCTCCTTTTCTTTTTGGACTTAGGATGGGTATTTCCAATTTTATTGTCAAGCATAAAAAAACCCTCTGGCATTCCCCCGAATTTATTTTTTCTCGGTTGGCTACCGTGTTCCATTCTTTGTTGCGGAACGGTGACCTATTTGGAATCAGGGCTTACGATTTTGGACTATTTCAGGAGCAGGCATTTGCCTGTTTTGGTAAAATCCGGTACTTGTAATTTATAGAAATATATACCAGTTGGGGCAATAGTGCCGGAATCCGTTGTTCCTTCCCAGGTTACCGTATGAATACCTGCGTTAAGCTGATGATTGATCAGGGTTTTGATCAATTGTCCTTTCAAGTTATAAACAGTCAGTTTAACCGGTTTGTCATCAATCAGGTGGAAAGAGATTGTCGTAGCCGGGTTAAATGGATTGGGATAATTATGGAGATTTATTGAATTTGTGAGCACTTCTTCTTGGTTGTGCGTTTGTCCTGCAGGCAAAGCCAGGATTTCCACATCATCAATATTCCAGCCGCAGTATCGCCAGCCACTATCGGTTGAGCCCATAGTCCAGCGTAGATAAACGGATTGCTGGTCATCGGCAAATTCGGAGATATCCAGATTCATTTCCTGCCAATCATCATCGGTGATCTCCTGTTCATTAGTCCATATAGTCTGCCAGTTTTCATTATCATTACTTATGCGGATATAGGCGTGGTCATAAGCGGGTTGCTCAACTCCCAGCCAGCGTCGGAATTGAAGCTGTACGCTAAACAAAGCCGTGCAATCAATGGCATTGGAGGTCAGGTGTTTTTCGCTTAGGTTATTAGGATAATCCCCCAGCAGATTGTAGCCATAAACGTTACTTCCGGTATATCCGGCAGTTGGGTCTGGCTCACCATACTGACCGCCACCGCCTTGAGGAATTCCCCATTCCCAGTCGGCTTCGCAGGTCCAGCCCGGGTCTTCGTCCATATTCCACAAATAATAGCCGATATGCTCTCCGACCAGCAGCAGAACCTGCCGCTGAGTATCGCCGATATGATCAGTGAGATTAATAAAATCTATCTGGGTCTGGTAGGCACCTGCAGGCAGTTCAGAAGCAGCAGGAGAAATTTCTGCAATCACAAGAGCGGCTTCGGCAGCAGCCAGAGTGCCAGAAGTATTATGGGTTAAAGAGAGCCAGTTCACCTCATCCGGTATTATAATTTCAAATTCAATTTCATCCAGACTGCAATTCTCAAACTCCCAGGTAAAGGAATTCGGTTCAAAATCACCCCCTTCTGCCCCACTGGATTTAAATCCTGTTTCGGGATAAACCTTAAGCCCCATATCAGAAGTTAAAGCTTTTATGCAGAAATTGGCAGTGCCATTCCAACCGGGTTGTGAAAAAGCATAATCATAGAAATCAAGCCACAGGTTACCCACCTGATAAAAACTTTCATCAGGATTAGCAGAGGATTCTACAACAGTGCGGTATTGAGCCCCCAGGAGCACCGGGACATCTGAAGAGCGGTCAAAGGGATAAGCCTGATCCGAAAGCTGGAGATATAGATAAAAATCATCACCTTCTGAGATAGCGAAGGGAGAATCAAGTTCTGCCGTGTGCAAGCCATAATGATCACAATACCCACTCACAGAACCTAACTGGTTTGTGAGATTGCCATCAATAAAATCATCATAGATAATTGCTTCATAAGCGACTTCATCGTTGGCAGTAAAAAAATTGACTGCCTTGACAATTTCGCTGTTGTCTGCGATAAATTTATTGAATACTGCAAAGCCTTCTTGAAAGGTATCACGCCAGCCATGATAGTCATGATAATAGACATTATCATACTGCATGGGTTCCACCTGCTGAAAAGAGATAGCACCCATTTCAGGATGCTGGCAGGAATATTTGTCATAATAAGAAATCCAAAAATAGCCGTCATAGCCCCAGTCTTCACCCCAACTGTTTTTGACCAGCCAGGCTCCGGGTTGTGGTGCCTGAGTATCACGATTATCATCCCAGCCGATGATCGCTACAGCATGATTGGGCTCCATATTGCTGGTTGGCGGCTGGTAGTGATTATATTGGTAATTAATGAAGCTGTTATCATAGCACATACAGGTACCCAGCACGCCGTGCTCCATAATGGCAGATTTGATTGAGTCTATAGCAGTGAGATTTTCACCGGCGATATACCAGATAATCTCACGGGCATAATACTTGTGATAGGAAGGATCATCACGCAAAGGAGGTGTGGCATAGGACTGACCGTCAATATCACGGACAGCTCCTTCACCGCGTGACAGATAGGCAGAAGTAACCAGATAGTCTCCGCCCATATGAACTTCCAGCCCACTACCTGAAGGGGGTTCTAGATCATCATTATTGTGCTGATTGAATCCATTCCACCAGTCCAGATGATATTCAGCGAGAGCAGGTTCGCCGGCTTCGCCGTTATTTGACCAGGAATTGTTTATCATCATGTTTCCTTCCATTGCAGCTACGGCGCTATGCGTCCAGCAGGTACCGCCCTGCTGGTTTTTAACTGAAGTCACATAATTTATGCCATTTACATCTCTAAGATCAAAGGCAGCAGGTGGGTCGGCAATCATAAACCCTATTGAAAACAAGAAAAAGACCAATATCATTTTTTTCATACTATCTCCAGTTCTTTATTTACCACATGGAAAGGGTCTATATCATTATGCGATAATTTGTGTCAACCAGCTTTTTTTACTTTGTTATTTTTCCCCCTGATATGTGAGGGTAAATTATACCTTGACAATGGAGATAGGATATTTTTTGTGAACTTGTCTGGGTAAGTATATTGATAAGGAAGTTTATGGGCATAAAATTTGAGAAAGGTAGAGGATATTCACTCGATGTGAGATTCGGCAGTAGTATGCTGCTAGTGGCGTTGTTGCTGGTATTGGCATTAGTAGCTGTATTCGCGGGGGGTGTGATATATATACAAAGGGGTTATAATGATCTGGCTATATCTCAGCAGGTGATGCTTGAGAATAGTGAGCTTAGGGAGCGGATTACTGCATTAAACGGCGAATTAGATTCTATAATGATAAAATTGGATTTAATGGAGCGTTGGGAAGATGACATGCGGTCTCGGGAAAATTTTAAAGAGATCAATAAAGAAGTGCGTGAGATGGGAATAGGCGGATTACCGCAGATAGACAGCGAACTCAGGTTGCGAGATGAGGGAACTAATCTGGCATATAATGTATTGGTTAACAGGCTCAATCATTTGAGAGCCAAGGTGGAATATAACTATCAGACGCATGAGGAACTGCACACAAATTATCAATTGCGGAGTGATCTGTATCGCAGTACACCCTCGATATATCCCACTTTTGGCAGGATATCCTCGCCTTATGGGCGTCGCAGGCATCCATTAACAGGCAAGCAGGATTTTCATTATGGCATAGATTTGGCAAACAAGGTTGGGACTCCTGTCTATGCGACTGCGGCTGGAGAAGTGATCAAGACAGGCAGAACTTCCAAGATGGGCAGATATATCAGGATACGTCATGATTTTGGTTTTGAGACTGTGTATGGTCATTTGAGCCGCATTATGGTAGAGAAAGGACATGAAGTGGAAAAGGGTCAGATCATAGCGAAGATGGGTAATACGGGAGATTCTACTGGTCCTCATCTTCATTATGAGGTACACCGTTATAACCGTTATCGCAATCCTTCGAGTTATTTCAGCCAGGAGCGTGAAGATATAACGCTCACAAATTAGAGGTATAAATGGGAAAAAGCAGGATGCTCTTGAAACGAGATATCAAAGAGAAGAAAGAATTAGTGAATATCGAGATGGATCGCTATTTACCGCGAAAGGATGAGTATCCCAAGCAAATTCACAAAGCAATACGACACACTCTGTTTGCCGGTGGTAAAAGATTACGACCCTACTTGATGATTCACACATATTTGCTATTTTCCCGGACAGTAGAGAAGATACTTCCAATAGCCGGTGCTTTGGAGATGCTTCACACTTATACGCTTATCCATGATGATCTGCCGGATATAGATAATGACGAATATCGCCGTGGTAAAAAGGCATGTCATGTGATATATGGCTCCGATATTGCATTACTGGCGGGTGATTCTTTGCTGGTATATGCGATAGAATCAATAAATTCAGCAGAAATAGACGAGAAATTAAAATTGCAATTAGTAAGAGAATTTTGTGAAGAAACCGGGCACAGAGGTTTGATAGCCGGTCAAATAGTTGATATAGCATCAGAGGGCAAAAAAATTAGCGAGAAGGATTTAAAATATATTCACACAAATAAGACCGGCAAATTGATCAATCTTGCAATCCGGTTTGGCTGTCTTTTGGGCAAGGCATCAGAAGCAGATATGGAAAATATGAAAGTTTTTGGAGACAAGCTTGGTCTTGCGTTTCAGATCATGGATGATATTCTGGATATAGAGGGAGATCTGGCGACTTTAGGAAAAAGCGTGGGTAAAGATGAAAATTCGCAGAAGGCTACCTATCCTGCGTTTGCCGGTTTGGAAGAATCAAGGGAGAAAGCGGAGAGGCTGATATCCGGTGCTCGTGAGAGATTAGAGAAATACGGAGAAAAGGCAATCTATCTTGATTTGCTGGCAGAATTTATCATAACGCGTAAGTATTAGTAATGAATATCGGCATAAAACTATTATCTCCCTTAGCGAGAATACCGCAGAAAATGAGTGAAAATTCATCGGGCTATGATCTATTTGCGGCAGAACCAAAAGAGATCATTATGAAACCAGGCGATATCAAACTTGTATCTACGGGAATAGCGATAAGCCTGGAGCCGGGTTATGAGGCGCAGGTGAGACCCCGAAGCGGTTTGGCGATCAAGCACGGTATAGGTATATTAAATTCACCTGGCACGATAGATTCTGATTACCGGGGAGAGATCAAAGTGATATTGTTCAATTTTGGTGAAGAGGAATTTGGAATTGAGCCAGGGATGCGGATAGCACAGCTTGTGGTAGCCAGATATGAGGCTGTAGAATTTTGTGAGCTTTTGGAATTAAATGCGACGGATCGAGGAGCCGGGGGATTTGGGCATACCGGAGTAAAATAATGGTGCAGGCAGACATATTTAAGCGGATAGAAGAGCTGAAACAAGCGAAGAATGCTGTGATACTGGCGCATAATTATCAGGAATTAGCGATTCAGAAGGTTGCCGATTTCACGGGCGATTCGCTTCAGCTTTCGCAGATTGCATCAGGTCTGGAGCATGAGATCATCGTATTTTGCGGAGTATGTTTTATGGCAGAGACAGCCAAGCTTTTGAAACCCAAAGCAAAGGTTCTGCTTCCGGTGATAGATGCCGGCTGTCCTATGGCAGATATGATCACCGGCAGTCAGGTGCGAGAATTCAAAGCAGGTTATGCTGACCCTGTAGTAGTTTGCTACGTGAATTCATCTGTGGAAGTGAAGGCAGAATCAGATATTTGCTGCACTTCCGGTAATGCCATAAAGGTAATAAATTCAATACCGGCAGATAAGCAGATACTCTTTGTGCCAGATAGAAATCTGGGCAGCTATGCCGCCAAGATCACAAAAAGGTCAATCAAGTTATGGCAGGGCTATTGCAACGTGCATGAATTCATCACGGAATCTGAAGTGAAGCGGGCGAAACAGAGATATCCTGGTTATAAATTTATCGCTCATCCCGAATGTAATCCGCAAGTATTGGAGATGGCAGATTTGGTGGCTTCCACTAAGGGAATGATAGATTATGTACAGGAGCATGACGGAGTGATAATAGGGACAGAGACGGGATTATATTTCCAATTGCATGACGCCTATCCTGAGAAGAAGCTGGCACCGGTGAGTGAAAAAGCGGTATGCGTAAACATGAAAAAGACAAAGCTGCAGGATGTATTAAGGTCTCTGGAAGAGGAAGAATTTAGTATAGAAATACCTGCGGAAATAGCGGCAAGGGCTTTGCAATCCGTGGAAAAGATGCTGAGAATCAGATAATTGCCGGCAAGCAGAAATAATAGAGCGGTAGAATTACCATTTGGCAGGACTATATATCAAAGTGAGCGGGGACAAGGAATAAGCAGCGATAGTTCTTATTTGGTCCACACTATTTTGGAGGAAGAAAAAAGCGAGACAAACAGACTTTTGGAATTGGGTAGTGGTAATGGGATTATATCTATAATGCTCAAGCATTATAGAAGCGGCTGGGACATATCCGGCATAGAAATACAATCAGAACTGACAGAACTGGCAAAAGCCAATGCTTTAATATGCGATTTTGAAATAGACTTCTCTAACAGCGATATCAAAGAATTTTGCTCAGAGCGAAAATACTCATTGATAGTGACAAATCCGCCTTATCTTTCTGCTCATTCAGGGAAGATAAGCCCTATATATGAACGGGCTATAGCGAGGCATGAGATTCTCTGTAATCTGGCAGATATTATTCGCAATATGGGCAGAAACCTGCATGATGGCGGCAGGGGCTACATGATAAATCTCACAGCCCGCACTGCAGAAATCGAGAAACAGGCGGAAGAAGAAAATATGGTGCTTGACAAAATTTTTAGTAATAATTCCTGTTCAATGAGTAAAACGAGTATATACAGGATAGGAAAATGATAGAGCTGAGAGGATTTGAAATAGCCGGCAGCCATAATTTCAGGTTGCGGGTGCAGGAGCTGAAATTAAACAGCGGTCAGTTCATCCAGATATATGGCAATAATAATTCTGGTAAGAGCATATTATTGAAAACATTAGCAGGTTATTATCCAAATTATAGCGGGGATTTGTTTTATAATGGGATACCGGAAAAACCGGGAAATTACAGTGTAATATTGATAAATGATTATTTGGCAGGATTTACGCGGCAAAGTGTGAGATATAATTTATATCTGCCACTGGGGCGGATAAGCGGCAGAAAGAAGGAAAAGCTGCAGGAATTGCTTAATCAAGCCGGTTTAAACGAATTGTTAGATAAGAAATATGGCTCATTATCCCGTTCAGAAGGTAAGAGTATTGAATTAATTCGTGCTGTAATTCAGCAGCCTCATTTTTTACTTTTTGATGATTTTGAGACATATTTTGATAACACGAGTTTAAATAATCTTACTGGAGCCTTTGATTATGCAGCCAAGGCAGGCACGGCGTTGGTAATAACGGGGCGTAAGAAATTTGAAGGCGTCACAAACAGCTATATAATTAATGCCGGAGACGTGGTGAAGCTATGAAAATAAGATTTATTATTCAGATGCTGATAATTCTTGTATTGGTGCTGGTGAATGATGGTATCTATTATCTGCGGAATTTTAGTGAAGCAGAATTAGCTCAAAGAGAGGAGGCTGCCTATATTACAATAACTGAAAACCCGGCAATACTAATAGTTTCTGGTGAACATTCAGCCGCAATCAGCGAAAAAATTGGCAATCTCTATTTTGTGGAGGAGGTGAAGCTTCAGGATAAGCAGGCACTGGTGGATGCACTTTGTGATCAATATCAGCTTGATGAAGCCAGGATGCTGCTGGATGATCTTAATTTACCTGCCGTATTGGAAATCTATTTTTCTGCGTACCGGTTTGGTACAATAGAATCCGACCTGTTTTTGCAAGCTGCCGAAGGTGAAACAGGGATTTATCAGATGATTTACACAGAAGAAAATTATGTGTCTGCCTGGCAGTCATTGACAAGGATACTACAAATCCAGGGAAAAATGGAGACTTATCTGCCGCGATTATATATAGCTTTGGGGATATTGGTATTGGTGATCACAGGATATTTCAGGATTAGCTATGAGACAAGGAATCTCAAATACTGGAAAGTGTATATCCGCTCCGGTGGTCATCTGAGGCAAAAAAGACTTGTCCAGATCATGAATTCATTGCTTCTGGTTCTATTGCCGCTGGTAGCAGTGCTGGGAATGGAATATTATCTATTTTACGGAGGTTATCTGGATTATAGCCCGGATTTCTGGTTTCACATTATCAGGGCGGCAGCATTGACAACCGTTAGCGTTACCTCGCTTTTAACGCTCAGGAGAATTAGCTATGCTTAAATATATACCTAATATTCTCACAACTCTAAGGATTGTTCTGGTGCCTGTATTTGTCTGGTTTTTCTTCTTTCCAGTTCTTAGCAATCATTTATTATGGGCAGCAGTGATCTTTATTATTGCCGAGATCACGGATTATCTGGATGGAATGATAGCGCGTAAGTATAATATTATCAGCAATTATGGCAAAGTGATGGATCCTTTGGCAGATAAGCTGCTAACAGGTGCAGCTTTAGTAGGCATCACGGTAACTCCTTATAATCTCGCCAGCGTTTATGCTGTAATCGTTATTCTTTTCCGTGAAATTGCTGTATCCCTGCTCCGGCAGGTATATGTTAAAAGAAAAATATATATGCCGGCAAATAACTGGGGTAAATTGAAAACAGTTACCCAGATGGTGGGATTGACTATTGCCTTGGTCTATCTGGCAATAACGCCTCAGGAAAGTGTACTGATATCTCTTATCTTCTATTACTATTTCTGGTTCGTTGCTTTGGTAACAGCTTTTTCGGGTGTTAGCTATTTTTTACCTTTATTTTTATCAGGCAGCCGGGAGGAACAATGAGAAAACTGATTTTCTTACTTCTGATATTTATGCTATTGGTCTCATGCGGCAAGCAGGAAAATGGCACATCAAGAGGAGAGAGCCGATCCCTTAAGGACAGAAAAAAGCCACTTGCCTGGGGACAAAGGCAAAAAATCTATGTGTTTGCCGATGACCAAGTGTGGCGCTATGCAGAAGATGAGCTCAGGAAAACGCTTGAGAGGACTTTTTATACAACAGTAAATGAGAAGATGTTTGTGTTGGAACGGATTGATTTTAATAAGCTTGAAGATTATTTTCGTTTTAACAACATAATATTTTATTGTGATGCTTCCTCAAAAGCAGATGTGTCCAGTTATGTGCGGGAGCGTTTGGGGCAGAAGCTGGATGATGAGGTAGGTAAAAGCGGTGGGGCGATATTTCCGGCTTATAATTTATGGGCAGATGACCAATTAGTCTTGTTTTTGGTAGGTGAAGATGAAGAGACACTATTGAGGCTCAATATCTATCAGTCAAACGAGGTGTGGGAGATATTCAGAAACAGGTTGCTTAAGCGTCTGGAATATCAGCTTTACCGAAATAATATTAAGCCTTATACGAATTATAAAGACCAGGCCTGGCAGATTGATCTACCTATGAATTTTTTGGTTTTCAGACAGGATGAGGCAAATAATTTTATCTCCTATATATCTCGTTCAAAATCTATGCCTGACCGTTACATATTCATCTATCATGAGAAGATGGGCTCTGAAGAATTAAATCGGAAGTGGCTGATAGAAAAGAGAAATGAGCTGGCGGCAATGTATTATGAGGGCGATAAATTCACAGAGGAAGATGTGATGAGCAGCAAGTGCCAAATCGCCGGATATGACTGCATCAAGCTAATGGGTCGATGGCAGAACGATAAATATGCCATTGGCGGCAGTTTTTCCTGTTTTGCTTTTCAGATACCAGAATTGGATAAGATATTTATAATTGATAATTCCGTCTATTATCCTGAAGGAGACAAATTGCCTTCACTATTAGAGCTGGAGATTATCAGTAATTCCTTCAAACTAAAGTAATGCACAAGGTCACAGAAAAAATTGCCACAGCTATCAGGGGCACAGAATTTGCCGGTAATACTTATGTAGCCGGGGGATACATCCGTGATCTGGTGATGGGAAACGAAAAGACCGATCTTGATATCGCTGTATCACTGCCTCAGGGTGGCATTAAACTGGCGGTATTTCTTTATGAGAAAAATATCGCCTCCAAACCCGTAATTTTTGAGCAGTTCGGTACTGCTTTAGTGGAGATCGCCGGGCATAAGATAGAATTTGTGATGACCAGAAATGAGAGTTACCGCAAGGGTAATAGAAAACCAAAAACCAGCCCGGGGACACTGCAGGAAGATATTATTCGTCGAGATTTTACTATTAATTCTCTGGTAATGGATATAATGACCGGAGATATCTACGATTTAACCGGGAAGGGTCTTGATGATATCAGGGCTGGTGTGATAAGGGCAACATCTGAGCCAGATATGATCTTTCATGACGATCCTTTGAGAATCCTCAGGGCAATACGCTTTGCGAACCGGTTCAATTTTTCTCTGGAAGAAGAAACCGCACTTGCTATGAAAAAAGATAATTACGAATTGCAGACTATTTCATGGGAGCGAAAACGAGACGAATTTGAAAAAATTTTGCTCTCAAATACACCAGCACGCGGAATCAGGCTGCTATATGAATATGGTTTGATAAAATATCTGGTGCCCGAAATTGAAGATAAAGCAGATTTATTGTACTATGAGGTAATTAATGCTCTACCGCAGGTTCTCATTTTGCGTCTGGCAGCAGTATTGCAGATACTTGCAGAAGAGCAGGAACCCGAACTAGCTATCAGCAAGATAGCAGAGAGATTGAGAATTTCTGAGAGAATTTCTAACAAAATCAGGTTTCTGGTAACTAACGCTCAGCAAATCCGGCAATCCCGAAAATCCGCATCCTGTGAGATAAAATTGCGCCGGCTTGTCTATTTTCATTCCGAGCAAATGGATGATCTATTAGAATACTATCGAGTATTCTGCAAATTCGGGGATTGCATTCATTCATATAACGAGCTAAAACATCAAATCGACCTGATAGAAAGCGAGCTAAAAGGAAAGAATTACCCTTTGCAGGGAAATATTATCAAAGAAGTATTCAACCTGCCTGACTGCAAAACTATAGGAATCATAAAAAACAAAGGTCTGGATATCTGGCTAAAAAACCCACAACTGAGTATAGAAGAATTGATATCAGCACTTAAGCAGGATCAGGAATTTTTCCAGAGATCGTGACTGATTATGCGGTAGTGGGGACTATATAATTTTCGGTATTGCTCACTATGGTGCACGCCTCGGCATTTTCCGGCATAATCTATTAATTCATTTTTCCCTTGAAGAGAAATATCTAATTCCAGCTCAGAAATAATCCGGCAAATCTGCATCCAGTGTTCATACCAGAAAACAGGCTGATAAAGCACGATTTTTGAGCTTTGGTAAAATAATTCCGCCAGCTTTTCTCTCGTGATAAATTCCATTTTTATGCTTCGTATATCTACCCTCAAAAAATCATTAAAGCAGCCTGTTTCCTGTAATGGATGATTATCTAACTCATTCTTGCAGTCTTCTAATTCGGCTTCAAGGTCTTGAACTACTTTTTCCCTGTGCGAGATGTAATGCCCGGGACCAAAGTAGTCCTGGTAAAACAGCTTATAAATATCTATCAGACTGGATTGGGGATGAAGTGATAATTCGCGATTCAGGTTTGTAATAATCTCTGAGCGAAATTTGCTGATCATAATTATTGCCCCCTGGTTTTGGCTGATCTACAGATATAAACAAGAGCGTTGCAAGCATGTAATGGGGAGGGAGGTAATGCCTGCAACGCCGAAATTATTAAAGATAATTCTACAATTTCAGCTTAATCTGATCCTCGACTAAGGTAGCTTCCACGATAATTTTGTCAAGCAGAATTGCTGATTTTTGATTGATAGATTGCTCAAATTCCTGATCCGTGATACCAGCCATATTGATTTTAATATTCAAGAAGGCTGCTTTAGCAGCAGCGGCAGCCGTAATGGCAGCTACCCCGGCATCAGAAAGAGCATTACTATTTCCAATCTTGGCGATCTCTTCTGCCAGTTGCACTGCCCCCTCAGCCAGTTCAAGGATCCTATACGGTACCATGATAGCTTCTTTGGTAGCCTTTTGCAAAGCGTCTTCCCTGATACTTATCTCTTCGGGGCTTTTCTTTGGCAATTTTATTGCTGACATCATTTCGTTAAATGCCTCTGTATCTTCATCTATGGCAGCAATGGCTTTCTCTTTGATAAATTGCCCCTTCTCAGCGATTGGTTTCACAAGTTCCCAGTTGTCTTCATAGCCCTTTTTACCAAAGGTGAGATTAGCCACCATACTGGAAAGTGCACCCGAAATTGCCAGACAAAGAGCCGCCACGCTGCCACCACCCGGAGCTGGTTCATCGGTTGAAAGCAGGTCTGTGAAATCCTCAAGAGTCATATCTGATAGCTTGTTTTCTGTCTTTATTGCATGCTCTATCACCTTTTTATGAAGTTCAAATTTATAAAGATCATCCAAACCCATAGATTGAACTGCTGTATTGAGCAGCATAGTTTCAGGTAATCCGGCACATTCACCCAGCCTGTTCAGGTAAAATTTTCCAGCTTCAATCAGGGCTTCTTTTGGCAATAATCCCACAATTTCGCTGCCTGTGATCTGAATGCCTTTATCAATTGCCAGCTCTCGCACTTTCTCCAGCACCAGATGTGGAGGAGTAACCTTATAATTTGTGAGGTTGATAGAAATCTGGGCACGCTGAAAATCTTCTACATACCAGCCGACAGCTTTGCAATTTGAAAATAATCCATCTTCATAGACCTTATTTCCATCTTTATCCTTAATAATTTTGCCTCTCTCATCACGGGCGAGCTTACCCTTTTCTCTGATAATCAAAGCAAGATCATGGGCTTTCTTTTTATCCCTGGAATTCAGGTTGATGTTATAGGCAATCAAAAATTCACGGGCTCCTATAGCCAACGCTCCACTCTTTTTATTAAAAATATGAGGCCCAAAATCCGGCTGCCATTCCGGCTTTCCTGCCCGTTCTGCTAAACCTTCATATTCACCCTTACGAACCTCAGCCAAATTCTGCCATTCCGGTTTACTGGCAGCATATTCATATAAATAAACGGGTATCTGCAATTCTTCTCCCACTCTTTTACCAAGTTTTTTTGCCAGCTCTACGCATTCTTCCATAGTCATATCGGAAACAGGAACAAAGGGGCAGACGTCTGTGGCACCAAAACGCGGATGAGCACCTTTATGCTTGCTCATATCTATTATCTGAGAGGCTTTTTTTATTGCCAGAAAGGCAGCTTCCAACACCTGATCCGGCTGTCCCACCATAGTGAAAACGGCGCGGTTCGTGCTTTCTCCCGGATCCATATCCAGAAGAGTTACTCCTTTTACCGATGATATCTCAGCAGCTATCGCTTCAAGAATAGCCTTATCCTTTCCTTCCGAAAAATTCGGCACGCATTCAACTAATTTCATTGCTTCCTCCTGATTTATTCTTTTTATATAATTCCTTACCCTGTATCCAGGTGCTGTCAATCACCATTTCGTGATTCAGATATATAATCTTTGACAGGATTTCGTTTTTATCCATATCATTTTCCAGCACTTCCGGATAACTGATAAATACCAGGTCTGCTTCTTTACCGGCTTCCAATGAGCCTATCTTATTCTCCAGACCCAGTATCTCTGCATTTGCCAGTGTTGCCAGATAAAAAGCTTTCCCAGGCGATATCCCTGTCTTGTCCAGCACATAATCGGCAAATTTCATCATCTTAAGCATAGAAAGGTCTGTGCCCGCACCTACATCACTTGCCAATCCTACCTTGATACCACTTTCTGATATTGCCTGCCAGCTAAAATGCCCGCTTTTTAAAAATAAATTAGAATCCGGGCAAAATGCAATGCGGCTATCTGTCTCTCGTAAAATATTAATTTCAGCCGGACTCAAATGGATGGCATGCCCCATAATACTGCGTTCCCCCAGTATGCCGGATTTGTTGTAGATTTCCGTATAGCTTTGGCAATCGGGAAAAATTTCCAAGACTCGAGTGATTTCTTCTGAATTCTCAGATAAATGTGATTGCAGACGAGCAGCCAGGTTTTTTACAAGTTTCCCCGTCTCCTTGAGCAGCTCTGCACTGCAGGTTACCGCAAAGCGGGGAGAAAATATATAATCAAGCAGATCATTATCATGCCATTTTTCCCACAATTCATAACTGGATTGCAAAGCATTATGAGTAGTTTGCTTCAGATAATCAGGACAATTAGTATCCATCATCGTCATTCCTATTATGCTCCGCACCCCCATCTCTTGTGCTACCCCAAAAGAAATATCACAGGCAGATTTATAAGGTGACGTGTAAACTACGCTGGTAGTGGTACCCTTAGAGAGGCATGTTTCATAGAATCGCTTAGCAATCTGGCGACTGTATTGCATGCTCTGGGATTTTTTCTCGGCAGGGAAGGTATATTTATCAAGCCAGTCTAAAAGGCTGGGTGCATATCTGCCTCGAATATCTAATTGCGAGAGATGAACGTGCGAATCAATCAAGCCCGGGATGCAGATACAATCACGTTTATCCAGCCAGTTTGAGCAATTTGGGCTGGGAGAGATTGCTGTAATTCTGCCGTCCTGAAATGATATATAACCGTCTGGAAGATAGAGTATCTCTCCATTAGATAGCGGAGAGAGTATATTGGTAGCTATGCAGATCATTTATTTTTCTTTATTAGTATAACTTTCTCGATTTTTTTCTCAGTTACCTTGCTCACCTGCAGTATGTAGTATTTAGTCTCTATCCGAGCGTCCACTTTAGGGATTTTTGCCAGTTTATCTATGATCAATCCGGCTATTGTTTCATAATCTCCTTCGGGTAATTGCAAGCCATGCCTGTTATTGAGGATATCTATTTCGGTATCTCCATTAATAAGGTATGAGCCATCGGCGAGTTTTTCCAGTTCGCTTTCCTGCACGTCATATTCATCTTCAATCTCACCTACCAGCTCTTCCATTATATCTTCTATGGTGATCATGCCGGCAGTTCCACCATAAGAATCCACGATTATTGCCATACTGCGTTTTTTTGCCTGCATCTCTGCCAATAGAGTATCTACGTTCATGGTTTCCGGTGCAAATAAGAGTGGTCGAACAAAATCTCCAGCCTTCTCACTGCCATTATTCTCGATGCTCAAAAGATCATATATGATCAAAACTCCAATGATATTGTCAAGGTCTTCATTATACACAGGGAAGCGGGTAAAGCCCATATCTCGGGATAGCAAGATCACTTCGCTCACAGCAGTATCCTTATCAAAAGCTACGATATCTGTGCGATGAGTCATCACGTTTTCTGCCCGTAATTCACTAAATTCTAACGCTTCTTCTAACAGCTCTTTCTGATTAAGCTCCTGCTCACCCGAATTTGTATCACTCTCGGAAACCATAAAGCTAAGATCTTCACGAGTTACGGTCAACAAATTATCAGTAGCCTCAAAATGAAATATCTTTAGAACTGCCAAATTGATAAATGTTACAATTCTGGAAAACGGAGAAAGTAGAAGATTAAAGAATTTGAGTAAACTGAAATTCTTTGCCACTAAGGTATTTGGATGCTCCCGATAGAGAGCTTTGGGAATAATCTCTCCAAAAAGCAGTAAGACAGCAGATATAATAAGCGTCCCGCTATGATCAGAAATATGAATTAGGTTTCCTTCACGAAGATGATTTAGCAAAAGGATCGTTAACGAAGATACTATCACCAGTGAGATATTATTACCAAAGAGAGTAGTGCCAAACAATTTATCCGGATTTTTCAAAAATTCCAGCATTTGCTGCTTCTTGTTGCTGTTCTTTGCGTCCCTCTCGAGTCTCAGGCGGTCAAGAGAAATCAAACCGGTTTCCATCCCGGAAAAAAAAGCAGACAAAAATAAAAACAGGATAATTATTAATACTATTAAAATCATAAAGCACCCATCATCTGGCTGCTGCCCCGCAGCAAGCCCACATATTTCCCGAATTCTCAGGATCTTCGCTATCTTGTACTATGTTCTCCACTTTCCTTTATCCATTTATCTGTTCATTCCGATAAGCAAATTTTAATGCTTCAATAAACTCTTCTAACTCTCCGGTCAATATCGCATTCAGCTTATAGGATGTCAAATTTATTCTATGGTCTGTCACCCGGGATTGAGGAAAATTATAGGTCCTTATCTTCGCACTACGATCACCGGTGCCCACCAAAGTCTTGCGGTGCGCCGCCGTTTTTGCTTCGCTACGCGCAATTTCTATATCAAGTAAACGCGATCGCAAAACCTTCATCGCTTTATTCTTATTCTTGAGCTGAGATTTTTCGTCCTGGCAGGTTACCACTATCCCACTGGGTAAATGCGTAATCCGCACAGCGGAATCTGTGGTGTTCACGCTCTGTCCTCCATGTCCTGACGATCTATAGACATCTATTTTCAGATCCTTTTCATTAATCTCTAGATCTACTTCATCTGCTTCCGGCAGAACCGCCACAGAAATTGCCGAAGTATGCACGCGTCCCTGAGATTCTGTCACAGGTATTCTCTGCACGCGATGAACGCCACTTTCCCAGCGCATTGTGCCATACACTTTATTGCCGATCAATGAAAACACGATTTCCTTATATCCTCCCACCCCGGTGGGATTACTCGAGATTACAGCTAATTTCCAATTCTGCTTTTCAGCAAAATAGGAATACATCCTGAATAAATCTGCGCAAAATAAAGCAGCCTCTTCACCTCCAGTGCCTGCCCTTATCTCCACGATCACATCCTTGTAGTCATTGGGATCCCCAGGGATGAGCAGCTCGTTCAGATTTTCTTCCGCTGCTTCCAGCATGTCTGTAAGCTCGTCATGCTCCTCTTTTGCCATTTCCTGAAGCTCTGCTTCGTGCTCTCCATGGATGAGTTCATGATTTTCTTCTATCGAACGCTTCAACCTGAAGTATTTGTCTATTGCTCTATTGATTTCCTGCAGCTCTTTATAGCGTCTGGAAATTTCGCTGTACAATCTGCGGTCGGATATCTTTTCCGGATCATAGATATCCTTTTCCAATTCTTTTAATTGGGCTCTTATTGCGTCTATTTTTTCCTGAGGTATCATTATTTTTTCTTGCTATACTCCACAAAACTAATGTTTTCTTCCTGCAATTCCATGCCAAGTGCACATTTCATGGCTACCAACGCCGTTTCTATCTGATGCTCATCCGGCGGCTGAGTGGTGATACGCTGCAAGGCAAGCCCAGGGGCTGTCATTATCTTAACCAGTGGATGATTTATATTTTTACCGGATAATTTTAATACTTCATATGATATCCCGCTCACAAAGGGAATCATAAGAATATGATATGCCAGACGTATCATCATAGACGGCATATAGCCCAAAAGATGAGCCACCAAAGTATCTACAAGCGAAAATATCAGAATCGATATCAAAAGAACAAAAAACATAAAACTGGTGCCACAACGAGGATGCAAAGTGCTGTGACGTGTGATAAATTCAGGCTCCAGCATTGTACCCTGCTCATAGGCAAATACTGTCTTATGCTCCGCTCCGTGATATTCAAAGAGACGGTGCACATCTTTCATCTTGCCAATCACAAAAACATAAACTACAAAAAATATGATCCGAATTGCTCCGGCAAAAAGATTGAACCAGAGATTTTCTTTGCCCAGTCCTATCCAGTCCGCAATTTTGTATGGCAAAAAACCAAATAATAAAAAAGCCAGACCAAAAGCGAATATATACATAAACACGGTCTCACGCTTCTCCGCAGCAGCACTTTTATCTTTGATCGTTTTGCCCTTCTCCTGCTCTTCTGCCTTCCAATCTATGGTGGCTCGCTCCTCAGAAAAACTCAAGCTCATTAAACCGATATTGAGCATTTCTATCAAAGAGGCAAAACCGCGGATGACCGGTAAACCCAGAAACTTATTCCCTTTTGTCTTACTGATAAATTGATGTTTCCATACTTCTATATCTCCGCTTTTCCTGCGTACCGCCGTTGCTATATGTGCCGGACCTCGCATCATTACGCCTTCAATAACCGCCTGACCACCTACCTGAATATCTTGCTTATCTGACAATATCTGCTCCTTCTCTTAAAAAAAAACACCACAATAACTCTAAGCTAGTGTGGTGCGGAGGTTATTTATGTTTTCTAACTTTCTTCTTCTTCTTCTGCCTCTGCTACGTTGTATTTCTTATTGAATTTCTCTATTCTTCCCGCTTTCTTCACGGCTCGCTGCTTGCCTGTGTAAAAAGGATGGCACTTCTCGCATATCTGCACCTCAAGCTTATCAGACGTTGATTTTGTCTCAAATTCATGACCACAGATACATCTTACGGTCACTGTCTCATATTTCGGATGAATTTTCTCCTTCATTGAAATCTCCTTTATCTTCTATATCTTTATACAGGCTGCACTTTCCCAAGACAACCCTTTTTATGTCAACTAATTTTTAAAATCACTCACATACCACCGAAATTTTTCTTATTCTTAGCTCAAAAACTCCAAGCAGGACGGTGGAATAATTTTAATTTTGAATGAATAGCCCCGCGCTTTAAGCTCGGGGGTTAAAGATGCTCCCCCTGCCC
>CAZRXY010000106.1:0-3182 GCA_964604155.1 uncultured Candidatus Cloacimonadota bacterium
CCGTCCAAAAGTCAAACCGTCCAAAAGTCCAACCGTCCAAAAGTCTAAAAGTCCAAAAGTCCAACCGTCCAAAAGTCCAACCGTCTAAAAGCCCAACCATCCCCTCTTCACATAAAATTAATTGACTTCTCGCTGGTCTATTTTAAAAAAAAGTTCAGAATTATGTTCAGGAGCAGAAATGAAATTATATTATGAGATAACTAATTCTCTAATAGCGGATTGGAAAGAGATGAAGGATGTGCTATTGCTGCATTACACTGGATCGATGTTTGGTTTAGGCTGTGATGCCCGGAATACTGAAGCGATCGATAGGATCAATCAATTAAAAAATCGTCCTCTGAATAATGGCTATATTGTGTTGCTGCCGGATCACACCCGGTTTACAAAATACAATATCAGTATGAATGCAAAATTAGCAGGATTGATCAGGCAGTATTCACCAGGATCACTTACTATAGTCCTGCCTTGTGAGCATCCAAAGCTTAGTCATTTGCAGATTGCAGGAAAAATTGCCTTTCGTATTCCGCAATGCCGGTTAATTCGTGAATTCCTCTCACAGATAGACATTCCACTCATAAGCACCAGTATCAATAAAGCCGGCTCTCCGCCTGAAATAGATTTCAGCAGGATCATCACGGTTTACAAAGACTGGTTTGATCTGGCTCTTGTACCCGAAAATGAACTGATAGCCGAGGGTGAACCTTCCACAATTATCACTTTAGAAGATGACAGATTGCAATGCCTGCGTCAGGGCGAACTTGATTTTGAGCAATTAGAAGAAGACTATTTTCAGCCTCTGATCACCTTTGTGTGTACAGGCAATATCTGTCGCAGTCCTTTGGCAGAATACTATTTGCGCCAGCAATTGGAGAAGCACAATCTCAATTATAGAACCGCCTCTGCCGGGTTTTTAGACAGCGGCATACCTATTTCTAATAATTCTCGTCTTCTGCTGGAAAGTGATGGCATAGATTCTCAGGCACATAGTTCTGTGCAATTAAATCAGGAAATAATTAATAGAAGCAGACTCATTCTCACTATGACCCAAAATCACAAAAACAATCTTATAAATTCAGGCTGGAAAAGTGATCACGTTTTCACGCTGGCAGAATACACCGGGCAGAAGCACGACGTAAAAGACCCCTATAAACAAGCACTGGAAGTATATAACCATTCCTATCAGCAGATAAAATATTATATTGATATCCTGATTGAAAAATTAAAGCAAGAGGACATTTGATGCAGCCGGAGATCATAGAACACTTGGAAAAAATCCTGCCGCTGCTGGAAAAAAGCGGCTTTATTCTACGAGAGGAAAAACCTGTTAATTATGGCGTGCAATTAAAGCTGGAAAGTGGCAATAACCAGATACCGCTTACCCTTTATTTTTCAGCAAAGAAGGGGATTTCCACCGTGATCGGAGGGTCTCCCACCAATCCCCTGAAACGGCGTCTGGCTCATTTATTAAATCAGTCTGTAGCTTTAGAGCCGCCTGATCATCAATGGCAAAGCTGGATCGGCAGTGATGAATCCGGAAAGGGTGATTTCTTTGGTCCGCTGGTAACTGCCGGCTTTTGCGGTGAACGCAAGATATTGCCTTATCTAAAGCAGATAGGCGTAAAGGATAGTAAAAATCTGAATGATACGGAAATAGAAAATATCGGCAAAAGACTATATGCAGTTTATTTTGATCAGATAAAAGTGGTCACGCTCTTGCCTGAGACTTATAATCTAAGGTACTCGGAATTGAAACAAAAAGGTAAAAATCTTAATGATTTGCTGGCTTGGATGCATGCTCGCATAATAATCGATCTTCATGATAAATACAAACCTGAAGGAGTAATGATCGATAAATTTACGTCAGATGGCAGAATTAGGGCAGCCTTGAAAGGGATGAAAGAGATATCCTTTATCGCCAAAACAAAGGGGGAAAGCGATCTATTTGTTGCCGCTGCCTCAATAATTGCCAGATTTCATTTTAATCGCTGGTTCAAGCGGGTTTCTGCTGAACTTGATTTCTATCTTCCTCGCGGAGCGGGTAACAATGTCGATAAAGCAGCTCAAGAATTAGTTAATATTACCGGCAGGCAAAACCTGTCAAAATACGCCAAAATACATTTCACTAATTATAAAAAAATAAAATAAAGGAAGAGGATATGCTGTATAAATATAAAGACTGGTTTCCGGAATTAGGCAAAAGAGCCTGGGTAGCCGATTCAGCAGAAGTTATCGGCAGAGTCGAGCTTGGTGATGATAGCTCTATCTGGTTTGGAGCCATAGTCCGCGGCGATATTCACTATATAAAAATCGGCAAAGGCTCCAATATCCAGGATCTGGCGGTAGTGCACGTAACGCACTATACAAAAACTGATATGTCCGATGGCTTCCCTACCATTATCGGCGATTACGTAACCGTGGGACATAAGGTTATGCTGCATGGCTGCACGATAGAAGATTATTCACTTATCGGAATGAATGCTACAATTCTCGATGGTGCCGTTATCGGCAAAGAATCTATAGTCGGAGCAGGTTCCGTAGTAACCAAGGGTAAAATATTTCCGCCACGAAGTCTCATCATCGGCTCGCCTGCAAAAATTATAAGACAGCTTACCGATAAAGAAATAACCGAACTTCATCACCACAGCCAGATATACATTACATTTAAGAACGAGTATTACTAGAAAAGGGGATCTGCTTCGCAATTTTGAATTTTGAATTTTGAGTTTTGAATGGGGCTACTTCGTAGCAGTGATTTGTGACTGGTGACTTGTGTCTGGCTTGCTTCGCAATTTTGGATGATTAGCCCCGTGCTTCTAGCTCGGAGAATTTTATGCTCCCCATCCGCCCTCCCCTCATCTTCTCATCCTCGCATCTTCTCATCCTCGCATCCTCGCATCCTCGCATCTTCTCATCCTCGCATCTTCTCATCCTCGCATCTTCTCATCCTCTCATCCTCGAGATTAATCCCCTCAAACCTTCAAACCTTCAAACCTTCGATTTTCAGTCTTTCACTCCATCCCTCGTTAAATAATTCGCAACGCGCACCGTCGCACAGTCACACCGTCGAGATTAAAATCCCCTCTTCAATTACTCAAACCTTCTAACCTTCGAACCTTCAAACCTTCGATTTTCAGACTTCCCCTCTTCTATTACTCAAACCTTCTAACCTTCGAACCTTCAAA
>CAZRXY010000107.1:0-13244 GCA_964604155.1 uncultured Candidatus Cloacimonadota bacterium
CCCTCTAATTGATGCTGATTATTCTCCTTGTCTTCCTCAGTTCCCCATTGCAATGATGGCACCGTTATTTGAATATCAAGCTTTTCATAATCGAGCGGATACTTTTCCTGCCGTGATTCCAGTTGCTTTTGTAAATCGTTGTAACTTATTTTGTTTTCTCGATACTTCCTGGATATAGTATCCAATGTCTTCTTTAAATTGCGATTTATCTGCTCATCAGGATAAGTTACGGAAAAAACAAATGGCTCATATTTGAACCAGTAATATTTTGCAACAGTGCAGTATTTTTGCATTAACCTGCCCAGCCGGCGATCAATTCCTGTGGTATCATGACTGGACGATTTCTTTATCTGCCTGGCAATATTTTCCAGCTCATCAATCAGTTTTTGCTCCTGATGATTACGCATTGCCTTTTCTTTTTTCTTGCGTCCTTCGCTCTTGCAAAGCAAGTAAGATATTCCATCTTTCTTTTTGAGAAGGATTTTTACCTCTGATTTCTTCTTTTCTTTTCTACCAGATATCGGTACAAATTTACCCTGTTCAAACTCTTCTACAAATTCCATCTCTTCATTAGTCCGGCAAGCTATGATATATTTGTAGTTATTAATCATCTCGATATTGTCTTTTGAGACCACTCCCCTGTCAAAGATCAAAGTCGGCATTTCACTGTCCTTGAATTCCGCCGCCAATTCTTCCAGGATGTAACTGAGTGATTTGGCGTCTTTCATCTTGCCATTGAACATCCGGTGACGACGAATGAAACCGTGACTATCGATAACAAGAGCAACTACCACCTGAGGACAGTCATCTCGCTTCTCCTTTTGATTACCTCCGTATTCCGCCTTGGGATTCTTTTTAGCTTGTCCCTCAAAATAGGTATTCGTGAGGTCATAAAGAAATATGCTGTTTTCAAGATTAAACAAACTGGCTTCCTGCTTGTAAAGCGCTGTCTCTATGTCTGTCTGATTATTGATCAAAAAATCTGAGATCCGATAAAAGCGATCATCTCCGAAATTTGTTGTGTCAACACCTGAAAGCTCATCCAGGGCAACGGTATTCAGCCAGTCTATGATAGCATGTTCACTGTCTTGTGCAATTAGACGGTTCAATACCGAGATTTCGGCAGTTACAACCTGACTCTGATTGAAGCCGCAAGCACGCAGAATCCGGGGAAATTTTAACATCCGCCAAAAATGGTGTCCAATTAAAACCGTACCCAGCTCACGGCTGATAGCGTGCTGTAATTCATTAATATATACCTCGGCTGTCTCACGATCTTTTTTTGTGTTCTCGACTTCTTTCAATTTGTCATGCGATTTTTGCCATTTACCTTCAGTCTGAATTTTTTTCACTATACGGTCGGCATATAAAGAAACCTGATCTTCTTCAAACATGATTGATTCACCAAGCAGCCGGCTTTTTACACAAGAAGCCACTTGCTGACGCAAATGCCTGGGAACATCAAATTCAGTACCAAGAGAAACTATGACAAAATTTCTTGGACCTTTATCAATCCTTCTGCTTTCCACCAGTTGGAGAACAGGCTTTCCTGACTTTCTAGACCTTGTTTCTTTAAAAAACATTTTATCCTCCAGAAATTTCTAAAGCCACAATAAAAAAACAGCAAAATTAAGTCAAGTAATAAAATTTTTATGTAGCCACTACAATTGGATGTAAAAAAATTAAGTTCCCTTTTATCAATAATTTACATGTTTCAGAGATATGTTAGTCATAATTGTCTATATGCAATTATATATGTAGTTATGTGATTTTAAAGATTTATTTGGCTAACGCCAGGTGCGAAAGTCAGGTTAATTGCCCTTTTTATGTAAAAAAGTGAATCTAACAATTTTAAAAAAAAAAATCTTTGAAAAAAACATAATGCTTTGAATACTCATGATTCTCAGTTAAGACTGATTTTAATAATGGCAAAATCTAATGTAAACTCACGATCAAGACACACAATGGGATATTATAGAGTGAACATATTGTAATAATGAGGATATTATATGATTCATAAGTTATAATAAGGAACTAAAGAACAGCACAGTCAATTATAAATTGCAATAAAAAGGATGGTTATAAAAAGTGCTGAAGTGCTATGTACATTGGGATTAGTGTAATAGGAGGTTGTTATGTGGTGCAAAAAGCGAAAAAAATAACTAAAAAATCTTGACAGAAAAATCCGTAGTGTCCCCAAATGTTCCTGTCCCGCGTTTGGGGAAAGTAACCTTGAGGGTAGTTGTGATGAATTGTAAAATTATGGGAGATGGATTCGCAGGTGGAGTTGGCAATATTCAACGCTAAGGGACAGAAGGTTAAAACTCTGATTGACAGAAATTACGCGTCTGGTTCTTATAGCGCCACTTGGAACGGCGATGATGCAAACGGCAGTCAGGTGGCTTCCGGATTATATTTCTACCGTCTCACAGCAGATGGAAAAATGAAATCCGGCAAGCTTATGCTGCTTAAATAGCAATAAGTTTCGGGGGCGGACACCTGTACGCTCCCGCAGCATTTATGGGGGTATGTATGTGTAAAAAAATTTATCTTTTTTTTATTTGCTTTTTGGCTCTTTCTTTGCACTGCACGGTGATTACCGGAACAATAGATAGCGACACCGTGTGGTCTCCACAGAATAACCCTTATCTGGTTTATGATATTGTAACGATTACAGAAGATGCCACTTTAACAATCATGCCCGGCACGGAAGTGATTATGGATTCCAGAAGATATATTTGCTTAGATGATTACGATGAACATTTCTGGCACACTTCTCCATCACGTCCGGCAACTTTTTATGTCTATGGCAGAATTATCGCCCGTGGTACGGAACAAGACAGCATTATCTTCACCAGACCCCCCAATTCACCGAATAAGTACTGGGGTAATTTTTACCTATTCCCCAATTCCGGATTAAGTATCTTTGAACATTGCAGCATCAGCTATAGCGTCGGTTTCAATAGATATATATTTTACCCGTCCGAAGCCACTATAAGATGCGAAAACGGCAGGATAATTGTCCGTAATTGCCATTTTTATAATAATTTGCTACCTGTTTCAACTGAGTTTAATCTTGATAACCAAAATTCAATGATCTGCGAAATCACTAATAATCTTTTTGAATTATTAGATAATGAAAACATATTTTTACGAAACATGATTTTCTGCCAATGTAAAGTCGCACAAACTATTGATGAAGGTTTGCCGCCGTTATTTGCAGGCAATACATTTAGAAATCTTCCATCTGGTGGATACGGGATGCCTTATTCGGTTTTTAATACTTTTAATAATGTATCTGGTAGTGTGACAGCTATTGCTTCCGTCTATCGCCCGGCTTACTTTTATAAAAACACCATTTTTTATACTTCAAACGGTGGTTCTGGTTCTCTTCGAATAAATTATGGGAGTCAATTCGAAGATCCTGTGAACCTGAATTATATCAGAGAAAACCAGTTTCTTAATCATGGAGCAAACTATGTACAAGCAGTTATTTTTTCCGCTAACGCTTATGCCGAAATCAGCAAAAACTATTTTGAGCGTTTCGATTTTGCAACCGATATGCACGTTTCCGGTAAAATTTTCAATAATATTTTCAACGACACAAAAGTTCTATCACATCCTGCTTTTATGTTCGATAATAATCTGGTTTATAATGGAGGAAGGCACAACAGCTTCAATAGCACCCTTTCTAATAATGTAATCATCCTGGATAATGAGGAATTTAGTTACAAAATGGGCAGATTTATTGAGAATTCCATTATTCTTACATCTCAGGGAGAAATGCATGAAAGTGCATTAGTTCAATTGTTGCCGGACACTTTGCGTAATTGCATTATAGATTTTGATATCAATGATTATTCTTCTATCATAGATGGAGGAAATAATATCATGATAGCATCGGAGCAAATGGATGAAGTATTTTTTGATTTTGCCAATGAAAACTTCACTCTTGCCCCGGGTAGTCCGGCTATTGATGCCGGTTATTATACTCCCGGATATGAATATATCCCTCTTGATCTTGATGGTAGATTAAGAGTTTGGAACGGGCTATCCGGCGATAACGCTGTTATTGACATCGGAGTTTATGAGTTTGGCTCACCCGAACCAGGAGAACTGATGGTTCACACTTATGACGCCGAAAGCCTGGATGCAGTTAATTATGTTCTGCTAATTTTCAATGATGATCCGTCTGATTTTGAGTTCACGGATAATGACGGCTTTGCCATGATCCAAAGACCGGCTGGATGGTATGAAGTAAGAGCTCAGCGTATATCCTATGAGGAATTCTGGGCAGGCGAAATTGAATTTGTTTCAGGTGGAAATGGCGACCTTATAATTCCTATGACACCAAATGGTATCCTCTCAAATGATCCGGCTACAATTATGCCGGTTATGCCTATCCACAGCGTGAAGAGCTATCCTAATCCATTTAACCCGTCAACAAGAATATCATTCACACTCACGGAGGTCAGAAAAGTGGAATTAAGTATCTATAATATAAGAGGACAAAAGGTTAAAACATTGATAGACCGTTATTACCAGCCAGGATCTTATAACATCACTTGGAAGGGCGATGACGCAAATGGCAGTCAAGTGGCTTCCGGTTTGTATCTCTACCACCTGAAGTCAGATGATGAGATAACTTCCGGCAAGCTTATGCTTATGAAATAAAGAAGTCCTATAGAACAACCGGGAATCTTCAGATTGCAGCTTCCCTAAATAGAAAATACATTTTCATAAATACCCCTGAAAAGAGGTGGCGGGGTGGGAGCTACGACGTCCCCAGCTTAGATTTATAGAATAATGATAAAACGAGATCAAGATAATTTACTACAGAGGGAGTTTAATTGAAAATTTAAGAGGGTGAGCGATGGGTGAAGTGTGGCTCCGTGCTTTCAGCTCGGGGATCGATCGATTCCGTTCTTAATCGGGATTTATCCCGGGGATATTTTTATCGAAGTCAGGTTTGGGGTTAAAACCCCGTATTTTTTTCTTTTTTGGTATCCACGAGTTAAAACTCGTGGCAATTCATTATTAACGTACTGTCTTTATCATCTTGTAAATTAACTATATATATAATGCTATAGGGATGCTTATTGATATATATGAATATCAAATGAAGGAGTGTGTGTCCCAGTGAGTGTAAAATGAGTAGCTTCGTGCTTTCAGCTCGGGGGGTGGGTATTGATTTGGTTCGTGTTTTGTCATATACATTTTAAATAGCATTGCCATATTGAATAATTCATTTTGAATAGTCTGAGTTTATCAGGCGTGAGTTAGCTAAAGGCTAACGATATGAATATCAGTAGTTTAGGGTAGTTCCGGGAAAAATAATTGTTTTGGCATTATAATTGCATTTAGGGCGATTGAAAAGAATAAAGTCAGGAGCAGAACATGAGAGTAGAAGGAAACAGAGTACTTCTGGTTGATGACAATGAACTTACCTTGCGAAGCATGAGTAAGGCACTTATTATAAGTGGAGTGAGTAATATTGCCTGCAGTGATCCGTTTAAGGCTTTGGAGCATTTCAGCAGGGATCGGGATTTGATATTGATGACGGATTACCGAATGCCCGGGATGGATGGGTTGGAATTGATCCGTCGGGTGCGAGCCTTGAATGAGGAATCGCTTTGTATCGTTTATACGGGATATCCAGAAGATATCGATTGTGATGATCTAAAGGATGCCGGCATCAAGTTTTTTAGTAAGCCTCTCAATATAGAGAGTTTAGTCAATTTTATAACAAATAACAAGGAGAAGAAAAATGTTTAAGCAACTAATTATCAGTCTGGTATTACTGAGTTTTTGTGTTTTTTTGAGTGCAGAGCTTATTCCTGTGGCAGGTTATACAGCTCCTTACCGGGTGTATGATCTTTATGAGAGTGGTGATAATCTCTGGGTAGCGACCTGGGGAGGTCTTGTGAAAGTGGATTTGTCAACTGGAGAGCGAGAGATTTATAACACGTCAAACAGCGGTTTGATCTCTAACCATGTTTATGCTGTAACTGAGGATGCAGAAGGTAATCTATTAGTGGGCACAGTGCTGAACGTAATAGATGAAGAGTGCGGGAATCACGGAGTATCGGGTTTTCATAAGCTTAATATTTCCGGTGAGTGGGAAGTATATAGCATAGAGAATTCAGAGCTACCATCACCCAGTGTGAGCACGATAGCTTGTGATGAAGAGGGTAATTATTATGTGGGAACACTTGGAGGTGGAGTAGTAAGAATTGATGTTGCAGGTGATTGGACGATATTTGATCGAAGCAATTCAGACCTGCCGAGTAATTCGGTTCGCCGCATCTGGTTAGATAGTGAAGATACTGTATGGCTGGGTTGCATCACAGAAACGATAGGAAATAGCTATATCAGTGGTGGGTTATCATATTTTAATGGAGAAGCGATAGTGGATTTGAGTGGTGAATTGCCTAATGCTAATCAAGAGCTTGATATTTATGATTTTGCAGAGACAGAAGAGGGCATGATCTTAATAGCCGCTTTGTATAGTGATTATTACACATATGATGGTGAGGAATTTATTCATTATGAAGTGCCGGAGATAGAGCCGGGAGGATATTCGGGAGCTGCGGTACGTTGTCTGGCAGCCAGAGGAGATGGAACGCTACTTTTTGGCACGAGTGCGGGAGTGGCAGTTAAAAGCGGTGATAGCTGGGCGTTATACAACAATTTCAATAGTATTCTGGGGGAATACAATATGTCTGCTATGGCAGTGAGTGCTAATGACGATGTTTGGTTAGGCAGCTCCTTTTGGGGAGTGCACCGGCTGGCTGGTACCACTTTTACCGAATGGTCAATCTTATCCGAGGAGCACACCGTTCAGAGCATGTTAGTATCTGATATTGCCTGTACACCGGATGGTTCTGTCTGGATTTGTGCAGGAGATAATATGACCAATAATGGCATAGGGGGTCTAAGCTATCTGAGGGATGGTCATTGGGGTCTGGTTAATTATGACAACACAACGGATTTTTTATACAATGATCTATATACAATAGAGAACACGGTATATTGTGCGACCGGTAACGAATACGATATTGGTGGAGTGATTTATGGTGATGAATCCGGCTGGACAAGATACGATTTTTATAATACGGCGGGAGGATTTCCCTACAGCAATGCGGATTTTGTTACGGTAGATGGCACGGGGATGATCTGGGCAATACGCAATGACACAAATGGTGGTGTATGCGTATTTGATGGCGTCACCTTTGAAGAGCTGAATGCAGGAAATAGTGGTCTATTAACCAACAGCAATTACTGTATAGAATCTGATCCTAACGAAGCGGGGACGGTTTGGATAGGTGGATCTGCGGGATTGCAAAGAGTACGTCATCAAGGCTGGCTCGATTTCACATTTGAGAATTTTCATCCGGGTAACACGCCTTTGACATCGGCGACAATAATCGACCTGTGTTTTGACAGCGGTGGTACACTATGGGTGGCAACAGATAATGGGGTAACCAGTTACGATGGTTCGGAATGGTGGAACTGGAATGAGTATATGCCTAATTTTATGGGTTCTGCTGCGGCGGTCTGGGATATATATAGCGATGGTCATGACCGCATCTGGTGTGCCACATATTCAGGGATTGTGTGTCTCCAGAATGGCGCTGGTGAGATTTATACTTCGCAGGAGATAGGTTTACCTACTCTGGCAATAGATGAATTAGCAGTGGATTCAAATGATCGGCTTTGGATAGGCACATACTGTTCTGGTGTATATTGTTATGAGATAAGTATGACATCTCATAATGATAACATGGTAATCACGAATTCCGGTCTTCAGCACAGCAATTATCCTAATCCTTTTAATCCTTCAACCACAATCAGTTTTTCACTGGCAGAAGCATCTGAAGTAGAAGTTTCTGTCTATGATATCAGAGGCAGAAAGGTAATCGAGCTAATGAACGGTTATCAATCTGGAGGTAATTACAATCTGCGATGGGATGGGACAGATATTGGTGATAAGGCAGTGGCATCGGGTATTTACTTCTATATGATACGTATCGGGCAGGAAAGAGCCAGTGGCAAGATGATCTTAATGAAATAGTTAAGAGAACCAGCATCCGACGGGCTCCCAAAAAATATCTGAGCCCGTCGGAAATGATAAGGAGAAATGATGAAAAGTAATATTATATTAGTTCTGATAATGATAATAATTTCGCCGGTTTTGATGGCTCTTGATTTTAGTGAAAATTGGGAAAGTGGAAATTTTGTCAGTAACGGGTGGAGTTTTGAAAATGAATCAGGTAATTGGGAGCTTTGGGAGTATTTTGGTAATCCGGGGGCATCGGCAAGATTTTCAGGATTTCCAAGTCTGGTGAATTATGATCATCGTTTAGTGAGTCCGATTTTGGATGGAACGAATTGTGAGACAGTGATCATAGACTTTGATTTTTTTGGTAGAGTGATGCTGCCCCAGACAGATGCCTTCAGCTTGGAAGTGCGCATAATGGGAGAAGGCTGGCAGGAGGTAGCAATTTTTAATGCAAATACACCTGGTGATGAATTTACCTGGCTAGCCCAGAGCTTTAATATCAGCAGTCTAACAGCGGGTAATGATTTTCAAATAGCATTTCGTGCCTACGGATTAGATACGATGAATATCATCCGCTGGCATGTGGATAATATTCATATCTATGAACCGCAGCCCACGTTGCTTCCTTTTATAGAAACGTGGAGCAGCGGAGGGTTTTCAGACAATAATTGGAGCTTTGAGCCGTCTCAGGGAAGCTGGATGATCACAGAGTATAATTTTAATAATGTAGCAGAATTTGTGTTCGATATGTGGTTAGATTATTCATATTCTTTGACCAGTCAGCCATTTTCCGCTCTGGATTGCAGCAGTGTAGAGCTTAGTTATGACATCGTCCTTGATAATTTTGAGCTAACGGGTATGGAGAATTTATCTGTAGAATTGAGCAGTGGTGAAGACTGGCAGCCTTTGGTAACTTATGTTAATGATACCCAGGGCTTTAGTCTCTCGGAAACTTATGACATATCCGATTATGTTTTGGGCAGCACTTTTCGGATTCGATTTAGAGCTCATGGAGCAGATGCCTTTCAGATAAATTCCTGGATGATAGACAATGTAGTGATCACAGATGGCATGATGCTGCCTGAGCCCAGGCTTTATGGTCATGTGCTTGATATAGAAACTATGATGCCGCTCACAGAAGCAGTTGTATATATGAATGAAAGAATCCAGATCACCTGTTCAGAAACGGGATTGCCTGGAGGATATGGCTTTGATTTTGAGGCACTCAATGAAGGTATGAATGTCCTTAGTTGTGCCTGCGAGGGATATTCCAGCTTTTCAACCAGCGTGCAACTGGAGCTTGGAGAAGAGCTTGAGTATGTAATATATCTGCAACCTAACCCGCAGAATCAGGTGCCTGAAGGTCTCAATGCCCAGATAGCAGGGCTTGATGAGGTGCATCTGTCCTGGTATCCTGTTTTGATGGAAGAATATCTGGTGGCGGCATATGATGACGGCGGTGCAGAAGTGATGCTGAGTTATGAGGCAGAAGAAAATCAGTTACTGGCAAACAGGTTTGTTTTTGATACTGATATTGAGCTGCAGGGGGCTTGTTTTTATATAGAGCTTGGCAATACAGAACCTGTTAACGATAATCCGGAGGTACGCTTTTATATCACGGGTGAGAGCGTTAATCAGCCAGATCTTTCAGATACATTTTGTGCACCTGTCCGGCTTGATAACCTGATTCACGATAACCCTGTGCCGGCTTTCTGGTTGCAGATACCGGTAGACCTGATAATTCCGGCAGAAACACCTTTTTATCTCTGTATGGAATGGGAGCAGGAGGATATTGCTTCAGATTATATATTTCTGGGTGGCGATCTAAATGAGCCTGCGGGAAATTCCATGATCTCTGTGAACGGCGGGTCAAGCTGGATATATCTGGAAGGCGAAGCAGCACTCAATGCTATGATCAGATGTCAGTATCTGCCAATATCTAATATAGACCAGATGTTGATGGGATATAATATTTTTCGTAATAACGTGATTATAAATCAGGAACCGGTAACCCAGACTTCATATCTGGACAGTGGACTTACTGCGGGAGAATACAGCTATCAGGTATCCGCTGTCTATAATGATACAGAATCCGGTATTTCACAGCCGGTAACTATAAATCTGGGTGAATTGCCGGCTCCCGGCTTTGTGAATGCCTCACTATATCTTTGGGAAGAGCCATTAGTCCAGATATACTGGAATTTTGAGGCAATCCCCGGTTTAGAGCATTTGGGTTTTAATATCTACCGCAATGATATACTTTTAAATACAGAGCTTCTACCGGTACTTCCCAGAAATTATCAGGATTATGATATTCTGAATGGTCAGGATCATTCCTATAGGGTCACGGCAGTCTATACTGAAGGAGAATCAGGATCATCACCAATTTCTAATGTGATAGTTCTAATGCCGCCGCAAAGTTTCTATGGTATCCCCTGGGAAGAATATGTAGAATTGGGTTGGCAGTCACCTCCGGAACCGGTAGCCGGGATTGAGCTAATGGGCTACCATGTCTATAATTTTGGTGAGCTTATAAGCAGTGAACTGATTACGGAAACATTTTATTATGATGCTGATTTTATGGAGCAGAATGAATATTTTGTCACTGCCCAGTACAGTAATGGCGAATCTGGTTTACTGATCTCAGTTTCTGTAAATGGTGGGGAAGAGGTGATTTTGACGCCGCAGTATGTTTCAGCCTGCGTTGATAATTCTGATGTAGAGCTATTCTGGGAAAGACCGGATGATGGCAGCACCTGGCATCACTGGGACGATGATGGCAGAGGTGACAGCTTTGGCATGCAGGATAATGCGAGTTTTACGGCAATAGTGGAATTTGATGAATGGGATCTTCTGGAATATAATAATTGTACAGCAGGTGAAATTGCCTTTTATCCTACCGGTGAGGGTGATTATACTATACTTGTCTGGTCTAACGGAATTAATCCGGGTGAATATGAACTTTATCAGGAGATTCCGATAAATGATTACTTTTTAGATGACTGGAATGTGATACCAATCAATGATATCTTTATAATGCAGACATATACAAGACTCCGCATTGGGGTATTATGCTCAAACTATACAGAATCAGCATTAGCCTGCGATATGGGTCCTAATGAAAATCCCAAAGCAGATTACGTTTTAATAGATGGGGAGTGGCATAATTTGAGCACAGATTTTAATCTTGATGCTAATTGGAAAATCCGGGTTTTGATGGTAGAGGACAACAGCAGTGGTCCGGTTCGAGAACGTGATACTAATTATACCTTGAAATATTACAGATTGTATCGTAATGATGAATTATTAACGGAGCTTAATCATGCCTGGGATTATCTAATAGATTCTCAATTATTACCCGGAGAATATTCTTATGCTCTGTCCTGCGTTTATAATGTAATGGATGCCGTTTTGGTGGAATCTGAGCGTTGTGATGAGGTTAGCATTATCATAGAAGAAAATTCATTTCCGGTGCCGGAAAACTTAAGTGCAGAGATCATAGATTATAACACAGTAGAGCTTTCCTGGCAGGAGACTGGTACTCAGAATGTTTATACTCCGGATGATACTTTGCATCACCTAAGAGGAGATTTTAAATTAAATCTGATGGATAATCGGCAGTTGCTGGGTTACTATATTTTCAGAGACGGCGTGCAGATAACGGATGAACCGGTTACAGAGGTTTTCTGGCAGGATGCAGAACTGGCAGAGGGAGGATATCAGTATCAGGCAGCAGCAGTCTATGAGGAAGGGGTTTCCGAGCTTACTCCAGTATGCAGTATAGATATTATATTGCCTGCTCCGGTAGAACTTTACGCAGAATTCGCGGAAAACGCTGTGATCATAACCTGGGCTATGCCGCAACCGGATTGGCAGCTTGACCACTTTGTTCTCTACCGAAATTACGGAGTAGTTGATGATAACCTGGTTTCCTGCGAATATCTTGATACCGATCTTAGTC
This sequence comes from uncultured Candidatus Cloacimonadota bacterium, assembly GCA_964604155.1. GTDB lineage: Bacteria > Cloacimonadota > Cloacimonadia > Cloacimonadales > TCS61 > Stygibacter. Next base: position 12,024 of record CAZRXY010000107.1, read on the forward strand.
CCGGTGAATATGCCTATCAGGTGCAGGCAGTCTTTTGTGGCGGTTATCTATCACCACGATCTGAAGCATTTCTTTTGGAGATTACTCCTGCTGATGAATATCTTCTACCCCGGATCACTTATTTGATGGGAAATTACCCCAATCCTTTTAATCCCGTGACCAGTATAAAATTTGCCCTGGCTCAGGATGAAGATGTCTGCCTTAAAATCTATAATATTAAAGGTGCCCTGGTGAAAATCCTGCTCGATGAACGGATGAAATGCGGGTATCACAATATAACCTGGGCTGGTGATGATGACAATGGCAATAAAGTTGCCAGCGGAATATACCTCTACCAGATGAGAGCTGGTGATTACGAGTCTCTTAGTAAAATGTCTCTTCTCAAATAACCCCCTTTTTCCAGGATAAGCAGTAAAAAACTGCTTATCCTGTTTTATAATAACTTTTTTCATAAAACTCCAAGAAAAATAGAGCTGCCTGACGGTAGCTCTATTATCTTTTCCAGAAAATGCGAAGATGCGAAGATGAGAAGATGAGAAGATGCGAGGATGCGAAATTGTGAAGGTGGATTACTTCTGCCACAGAGTGTTTAATAAATATTTCATTTTCCATTTTCAATTTTACATTCGGACAGCGTGCGTGGTTGTAAAAAAAGAGGAAATTATGAACCGCCAACTACGAACAAGGTTCGTCATGGCAGGGGGAAAGCGCGGGATGACGCTGAAGGAATATAATGAAATTGAGAAAATGGGAAAATGCGAAGATGTAAGACTAATGCCACGGATTACACTGATCAGCACGGATAATGTAAGATGAAGATGAGAAAATGTGAAATTGAGATAGCCTGATTATAAAAAATTTTTTTAGTCCATGTGGACGGGGGAACGGTGAACGGGGGAAGAAAATGAATAGCCCCGAGCTTTTAGCTCGGGGTTGGCGATACCCCTTCCCCTAATCGGGATTTATCCCAAATTTTATGTAAAAGTAAGACCGGTAATTGAAACCCGTGTCAGTCTCTTTCCCACGGGTGTACCCATGCCAATTTCTGATTCTAATATGAACTCCTTTCATTTTTTCTGAGTCCACTTTTTCAAGGAAGCGGCACCCCAATCCCCAATCCCAAGTCCCCCAAAAAACCTATGATTTGCGATTTATCTATATCATCATATCTATAATTACATGACACATAATAATATAGGCTACACAAATAAATTGTTACCA
>CAZRXY010000108.1:0-27396 GCA_964604155.1 uncultured Candidatus Cloacimonadota bacterium
GGACTGTTGGACTGTTGGACTGTTGGACTTTTGGACGGTTGGACTTTTGGACTTTTGGAGGGTTGGACTGTTGGACTGTTGGAGGGTTGGACTGTTTGGGGTTGGAGGGTTGGGGGGTTGGAGGGGTTGCAATAGAATAATCTGCGAGCTGGGGTTCGTAGTTTCCGGGGAATAAAAAAATGTGGATTAATATGTGGTGTGAGGGGTGAGAAGATATGCAAAATCATTGACGAAAAATTAATGGTATCTCCGAATGCGTCCTCATTAATGTGAGGGATAGAGATGGCTGAAGAAAAAGAGATAAGATATTGTCCAAATTGCGGGGAAATAGTCGATAACCGCTTCTGTCCGGTATGCGGTCAGGAAAATAAGGAATATAATCACTCTTTTCAGGAAATGAGCAGGGAATTCATTTCTCACACCTTTAATCTTGATTCCCGCTTCTTTAGGACAATAAAATTTCTGCTTTTTATGCCCGGCAGATTAACAAGTGAGTATTTTTTGGGGCGTCGCGAAACCTATATATCTCCTTTTAAACTCTACCTCGTGATTAGCATGTTATATTTTCTCACATTCACAATACAATATTTTTTTCATGATATAAAGCAGGGTGTTGAGCTTGTGGGATCATCTATCGAAGCAGAAAAGGCAGATAGTTTAGTTACTATTCCTTTAGAAAAGCCAGCCGAAAAATCTGCTATCGAGATATTTAGTAATGATATCCAAATTGATCAAAATGAGGTTATAAGTGCATTTACAGAAAGTTTTCCACGCATCATGTTTTTCCTTTTGCCATTAGCTGCTTTAATTTTAAAAATACTGTATAATCGCAAAAAGTTCCTTTATTATCAGCATCTCATCTTCCTGATTCACGTTCACACCTTCTTCTTTTTAACCATGATCATAAACAGAATAATCTCCTATGATGCCGTTCAGATCACTATACTGATCTGCACTGTTGCCTATCTCTATATTGCTGCCAAAATATTCTATCAGCAATCTGCACTCAAAACCATCTTCAAAATGCTGTTCTTTTCTTCCACATACCTGTTTTTGCTTGTCTTTCTTTCGCTTATAAATCTCATCATATCTATCTTTACAATTATCTGATTTGCTTCGCAAGTGGGTGGAGAGACGCGAGACAGTGGAAAGTGAGCATTTTAAATAATTCTTACTGATTGATATAGACGAAACACATCTGCATTGGCTGATAACTGGTAAAAAAGAATAAGTTTGAATATTGATATTTTTTTTACATATTTTTACCGAAACAATAAAAGGCTTTGCGTATTTTCAACCTGCTAAACTCGAAAATACGCAAAGGAAACAAAAAGCATGAGGAAACCAACAGAATCTACAAACCATCAAGCTAAAAAAATAATTGCTGGCATATCCCCGAAATAAATTTGAAAAGTGGAAATAATGATCAAGTAAACAATTAGTCGTCACCATTGCGAAGTTCATTCGACCATTCGCAAGGTAACTTAGATTGTTGATAACTTTCCAATTGAGACCTCCCGAATGTGCGTTAGCTCTTCGAGATGGTCGACCAAGGATAATACAACTTAATTCATAAATTCCCAGTTAATTTGAACAAAGTTAAATTCAAAAAACAGGGGAAGTCTGAAAAAAATGTCGGGATAATCCGTAATCACGCCAAATTAAGCAGGTATTGATATAGGCTAAAAAGGACGTTGGGTCGATGTATCCACCTTATTTCGTCGAAAAAAATGTCAGGGTATTTTCAGCCATGAGTAATGGATTACATGAAATCAGTGGGCATACGGGCAATTACAGTTCTTAATCTATCCAGATATTTTTCAGTTCATTATTGATTTTATTAAGGCTTGTATATTCTGGTTTATATTCTCCTCCTAACCACTCCAGCATACTTAATCTATCTTCATTATACTCCTGTGAAAAAAGCACATTCATTAAATAGTAATAGCCACCTACTCCGCCACAATCTTCAGGTGGGCAGGCTCTTTCTGCTATTAAGCACTTAGGATGTTTTATTCTTTTGTTATCGGGAGATACCTTGCTCACAGAAATATTATGTAACCAATTATCACCAAAATCATAAACATATTCTATCGTATCTCCTGGTTTTTCGAGAAAATTTGCAATTTGATATTTATGGGCAAAGAATTTTTTGCGAGAATATGGTTCTATCTCGGCAAAGCGGTCTTCCATATAGATATCGCCTTTTTTAAAAGAATACAGATGATAATTTTGCCAGCCCATGCAAACCTGGATAATTTCATGTAATCTCTCAAAAGTTATCGTGTTACGCACCAATACACTGCGGTATATAGCAGGCTCAATGTGCATTAACTTGATGAGTAATTCAATCAATTGCGGTTCAAAATCTCTCGATTTCATTAGACCTCCTTGTCGCATTAATCTATTCCACCTGCTAACAAATCTTCAATGATTATGTCAAGCAACATTTATTATCTGTCATAGCTCCGAAATTTTTTGGGCATGGTTCATAAATCTCGCTGAAAGGGGGGAGGGGGAATTTTGAATTTTGGATTTTGAATTTTGAATGATGTCAATGGCATTTTAAATTGGTGCAGTTTTGGCAGTCAAAAATGGTACAGAATTTCACGCCATTTTGGATTTATAATGTTGAATGAATAGCCCCGTGCTTTTAGCTCGGAGCTGGCAATCCCCTCTCCTAATCGGGATTTATCCCTAAATTTATGTGAGGTAAGGCTGGTAATTGAAACTCGTTTCAGTTCCCTTTCCACGGGTTTTAACTTACCTGCACATCAGATTAATTTTTACATTTTCAATTTTACATTCTGGTAAGAGGATGCCTCGATTATTTAAAAAATACTTGACCAATGGGGTAGAGGTTCTTCTGCTTGGCAAAAATAATTTGAGGCAGGGCACTATGAAAAGCAGGTTTATAATTTTTTTACTTATCATTTTTATTCCGATAATTCTCTGGGGAGAAGTGAATGGGGTGCGGGAAGATTTGCCGGGAGGAAGGATGAAATTGAAAGTGTGGGGAAGCCATGCAGAGCGTGGATATGCTCAGGGTTATCTGCTGGCTGAAGAGAGCGTAGAGCTCTTTTCCACTTACGTGATTGGCTATATGTTCAGTGGGAGCAGCCTGCTTTATAATCAAAGCCGTCAGTTATTCCTTTCGAATTGGGAAATCGATGAGGCATATTTGATAGAATTTGCTTCAGCTCTGGAAGGGATAACAGATGCTGGAGAAAGTATTTATTTTGAGATATTGGGTAGAGAAATAGATGAATATGATATAGCGATGGTGAATTCGGTAGTCGATTTACTGAGTTATTCGCGGATGTATGATTTGGAATTTACCCGGCATTGGGGCTGCAGCACGCTCACCAGTTGGGGTGAATCTACCATAGATGACCCAGATCTGCAGGGTGAATTGATAGTGACCAGACATCTGGACTGGAATAATGCCGGAGTGCTGGATAATTATCCGCTTTTATTGATCTGCAATCCGGCAGAGGAAGACGAACAGAAATTTATGACATTTACATATCCGCTTTTTGTAACTGGGCTTTCTGCGACAAATGAAAGCGGTTTGACCTGTTTTATGAATGTAGGCAGCAATCATACGATTACAAATCCGGCACCCTATAAACCTTTGCTGCTCACTATGAGAAAAGCAATTGAGAAGGCTGATTACAATGCAGACGGCACCTGCGATCCGCTGGATATGGTGACGGCAGTGACGGAAAGTGCGCGAGCAGTTTCTGCTATAATCACCTGCGTGCAGAATAGCGAAACAGAACCTTTAATAATTGAACTAAATAATACGGGGACAGCCATAAGAACCGTAGCAGATAATGAGCTTGCTCCCGCAATTGAAGGCGATAATTTGGTGGCGACCAATCATTTCAGGATGCTTTATGCACCGCAGTATTGTGGCAGATATACGGCTTTGGCAGCAGAGATAGCAGCAAACAGCAATTTTGATGCCGACAGGCAATGGGAAGTGCTGGCGGCAGAATCCGGTCAAGGCACCTGGACGCGGATGACTATTCAGATATCCCCAGCTTTGGGTGAATGTCGATGGGCTTCTACTCAATATAATACTCCAGCTTATGATACTGAACCAACTGTAATTGATATTAATGAAGAATTTGCTAACTGGACGAATATAGGCGATATAGAAATATCACCACTGAAAACATTCAATTATCCGAACCCATTCAATCCCAATACCCGCATATATTATGAGATTGCCGGCGGTGAAACCGGAAAACTGACTATCTATAATATCAAGGGTGAAATAATAAAAAAAGAAGCCGGGCTAAAGGGTAAGGGTTACTATCACTGGCAGAATGATAACTTGAGCTCTGGTCTTTATTTCTATGAAATAATCAGTGGCAGTGAAAGGCGGAAAGGTAAAATGGTTTTGGTTAAGTGATGCCGCTATATTATATCCCTTCGCAAGAAGGCATAATTAGTTAACTCCGGCTTGGGATTGCCAATGATCATATAAAAAATTACTTGGCTAAACGACGATATCTATTATTTTTTTGCTAAAAGGAGATAGTAATGAAATAGATTTTATTAATTTTTGCACTTTTCATGTTTACAAGTCTCGTCGCTGAGGATTTCATTCAGATCGGAGTATTCAATCCTTTGCAAATCCAGCCCGAGACCACTCCAATTAGTGGACTAAAACTAAATTTAATTCACAGTTCAACCAACGATTTCACCGGATTGGATGTAGGATTTGTCAGCCAGGTAAACACGAATTTCAATGGACTGCAGCTTAATTGGGTAAATTTTAACAAGGGTAATTCGACCGGAATACAAATCGCCTACGCATTCTCATCCTCAATGAATATGAAAGGCGTGCAATGGAGCCCTGTGAATTATACTTCAGCAGACATGACAGGCTTGCAATTTGGAATTCTTAATGTAATCAAGGGAGACGGACAGAACTTCCAGTTAGGATTGATTAATTACAATGAATATGGATTTTTAAAAATCTTTCCTTTCTTGAATTTTAATCTGTAGACTTTTTTTTATCAATTCTGGTTCTGCCAGGCACCTGGGAATTTCAGAAGAAAAATTGAATGATCCCCGAGCTGACACTTGGGGATCATTCTTTAATATACAGCCAGGAGCAGCCTTAAATAACCGATGCAATTGGCGACAGCTTGTTATTTATACCAGCCATTGGGGGGTATGCGAAAAAAAAATAAAAAAAAATTTGACAGGAAAACTAAGATTATATTTTTTACACCGTGAGTGTAATAGATGTGGTCAAGAATGTAAAAATAAAGGAGGAAGTTTATGAAGACTTCATTTACCAAAACCTGGGCTGAAAGAAGAGTGCGATACACTTCTTTTGGCAGTAATTAATTCTCAGGCAATCAGCGGAGATCGCCTAATTATGGAATTTAACCGGAAAGAAAGGGAGTATCAGTTACGGAGAGAACTGATAATTGATGTGGCAGAGCAGCTTTTTTATAAGAAGGGCTACGAGAATGTTACACTTGGAGACATAGCGAAAGCTGCGGACTACACGAAGAAGACCCTTTACTCTTATATCACGGGCAAAGGTGAATTATACCTTGAGGTTTACTGTCGGGGACTTGAGAAGCGGAGGGCTTTTATAGAAGGGGCAATGGATCTTGCTGAAACCGGTTTAGACAAGATCAGGACGCTGGGAACAGCATACTTTGGCTTCTTTGAAAAGAATCCACAGATGCTTCTTTTGGTGCAATATTTTGATTATCGGGGCATAGAATATGACAAAGTTGAGCAGGAAGTAGTAGATAAATTCATCAGCATCAATAAAGAGGCGAATGAGTGTCATCTGGCGGCATTTAAGCTGGGTATCGAGGATGGGTCTATAGATCCTCAGATTCAATCGGAAATTGTCTATAGTCAGTTCATACTCTGCCTTCGGACCATCACCCACAATGCCATTTGGGGGAATCAGGATTTAGAGACCCCGCAGCAGAAAGAGATTTTCACTCAGGAATATTTTAAGTATTTTTTAAATTTTTTTCTGCGTGGCATTTCTGCCAATCCACAAGAAATCAAAAAATTCCAATATCCGCCTGAGGCGGAAAAAAAATAAGGAGTGATCATGATCCTTAACCTAAAAAACAAACTGGTGGAAATCTGCAAAGAATTCACCGATCTAAAGTTTGAATTCCATTTAAAGAAATGGCATACAGACTTTTTACGCTTTTATCAGAGCCAGACCAATTACAACATATCCAAGAGTGCACTTTCTTTGCATGCTACGGTACACAAAGGCAAGCGGTCTTACGGATTTTCGTTGAATAATCCCACTGAAGAAGCCCTGCGTGAGAAAATCAATGAAATCAAGTCTTTCATTGATGATCTGCCACAAGACCCCGATTTTGTAGATATCGAGGATAATCTCACCAAAACAGGCGAAAAATCTAAGCCGGATAATCGTCAGGTCGTTAGTCTTGAGCAAAAAATAGAAATTCTCAAGCATCTGGCTGAAGCAATTAAACCTTTGAATTACAAAATCTATGGTACCTTTATCTGCAATTACAATGATCTTTATATAGTCAACAGCAACGGGCTGGATAAGCATGAGATTAATTCACCAATTTATCTGGAAGTGAAAGCTGTCCACGATGATACACAGGTAACGGTGCTGGAGACATTTGGGGCAGAAAACTATGCCCATTTTAGCCTTAAAGAATTCAGCCGGAACCTTATAGATAAAGCTGTAGCAGGAAACAATGAGATAGTAGATCTTGAGCCTGGGACATATCCCGTGATTTTGGCACCTCGCTGCATTGCAGAATATTTTTTGTATATGATGAGTGGTGTCTCTGCCCATAGTCTGGACAGTAAGAACAGCTTCTTTGAGGGAAAACTGAATGAAAAAATATTTCCTGAGACTATTACACTCACAGATGACCCACAGCATCCGGAGATGATACAATTTGATTATATCCATACCGGCTATCCTTACCAGAAGACAAAGATCATAGAAAATGGTGTATTCCGTACTTTTATGGTCACCAATTATTTTGCTCACAAACTGAATATGGAAAAAACGGGTTTTGAAGCTTCAGCCTTAGTATTGGAAACTGGTGACAAATCACTTTCGGAGATGATTGCCGGCATTAAAAAGGGTATATACATCTCCTCTCTGCATTACATGAATTTCATCAATCCCAAAGAGACTTCGCTTACCGGACTTACTCGTGACGGCACCTTCCTCATAGAGGACGGCAAGATCACCAAAGTAATCAATAATCTCAGGTTCACCGAAAAAATATCCCGTATTATCGAAAATATCTCTGCTATAGAAAATCATGCCGTCACTATACCCTTCTCACAAAATTACGGACAATTTGGCATTGACAGTTGCCGGATGCCCCATGTAACGGTAGATAAATTCAATATCACATCTTCAACCGGTACTATCTAAGCAAGGAGGAATGAACAATGAAAAAATTAGTAAATGATATACTCAACAAAACCAAAGCTCTGGGAGTAACCTTTGCCGATGTACGCTATACTTCATCGGATCAGGAAACCATTTTTTTTGAAAAGGGTAACCTGAAGCACTATGGCAAAAGCCTGGATGATGAAGCAATTGGCGTACGCGTATTGATAGATGGCTGCTGGGGATTTGCCGGGACTAATATCCTGAATATCACGGAGATTGATAAGACAATAAAGCTGGCAATACATAACGCAAAAACGGGCTCTCAATTCCGCACGCAGAAAATAGCATACACGCCTTCAAAAGCCGTTAAAACCAGTTATATCTTCCAGCCTGAGGAAGATCCTTTCCTGCTTGATGCCGGTGAGAAGCTTAATTATCTGGAAAATATTTCTCAAAAGCTCACCACAGATAAGAGAATAGTCTATTCTTATGCCCACGCTTCTTTCTATCGGCAATACAAGGTTTATGCCAATACAGAAGGCACTTTTGTGGACACTCTGGTATATGACACGTTGCCATCAATGTTTGTGCTTGCCGGTAATGGCTCAGAAACAATGAGCCGCACTTTTCCCGGTCATATGAATGCCAGGCGCGGTGGATTCGAAACTCTGCGTAACCTTGAAATGGAAAAAAATACCGGCATCATCATGGAAGAAGCCATCCAGCTTCTGGATGCTCCGCGCATCGAAGAAGCACGGGCAGACATCATAATCGGCGGTGGACATCTGGCTCTGCAGCTTCACGAATCCGTGGGACACGCCACTGAGGCAGACCGGATTTTTGGTAAAGAAATTTCCTATGCCGGAAAGACATTTATCAAACCGGAAATGATAGGCTCTTTCCAGTACGGCAGCCCAATAGTGAATATTTATTCAGACAGCACAGACAAGCGCGGGATAGGCTATCATCCTGTTGATGACGAAGGTATCCCCGGCAGACGCTGTGATATCATCAAAGACGGCATACTGTTAGATCAGCAGACATCACGCGAAATTGCACCACTTCTGGGACTGCAGCCCTCTTCAAATATGATGGCAAGCAATGCTGATGATATTCCACTGGTGAGAATGACCAATTTTTGCCTCGCTCCCGGAAAGGGCTCACTAAAAGACCTGATAGCCGATACCGAACACGGCTATCTGATAGATAACACAAAAACCTGGAGCATAGACGATAATAGGAATAATTTCCAATTCACCACTGAAATCGGCTGGAAAATAGAGCACGGAAAGATTACCGGCATCGTTAAAGAGCCCACCTATTTTGGCATAACTCCAGAATTCTGGAACGCCTGCGACCGCATTTGTGGTGAAGAAGAATGGCGAATGCACGGCACATTCCACTGCGGGAAAGGCGAGCCCGGTCAAGCTATGCACCTTTCGCACGGTGTGGCACCAGCTCGCTTCCGCAATATTGTAGTTAACGTGAAAGCATAAATATTTTCTTCAGTACTCCTCCCTGAAACGAAAACCGGAGCCATCACACGCTCCGGTTTTTTTTAATCTGGGGATTGGGTGGAGATAAAAAATGAGGTAGTGGGATAATGAATTGACAAAGTACAGCGAATTCTTAAATTGGTATATAATGTGAGAAATAGAATTAGAAGGAAAGTGTAATGAGAATCAGATATCTTCTTTTAATGCTGTTATGCGGATTATATTTATCTGGGAATACGGTTTTTGCGCCCTATGGAGTACCTCTTCAATCATATGGGAATGATGTATATGGTCTGGGGATGGGTGATACGGGTATTTCGGATTTAAATCGAATAAACTGCAATCAGGACAACCCGAGTTTACTGGTGACAGCCAGCAATGTTACTTTATCTACCGCTTTAAATATGGGATATTTCTGGTATAAGGACGATGTGAAGAGCTTCAGAGATGATGCGATGTATCTTCCCTATTTCACATTATCAGTTCCATTGCAAAATCACAGGTTAGGAATATCCTTAAATTCGGTATATTCAGGTAATCTTGATACTGTAGCTAAGGGTCTCAGCACCGGCGGAACGGATGGTGTAAGCTATGATGAAGTGATCAGAAAAACTGAAGATGTCTTCCGCACTTCGCTGCATTATGCCCTTAAGAATCGCTATATAAATATTGGGGCATCGCTTATCTATTATTTTGGCAACAGGCTCAATTACTGGAGTCTTGATTTTGAAGATTCCAGCTATATAGACAGCAAATATGAGTATGAGAAGAAATACAGCGGTCTGGGGTATAAGGCAGGGGTGAGTAAAATGCTGGGTAATCTGTCTTTGGGAGCCAGTTTTGAGCCGTCAGTGAATTTATCTGGAAGTTATATATTCCGTTATAATTTTGCACCGGAGGAGGATACATTATCTGAAGACACAAAATTATACAAAGTGCCCCAGAACTTGAATGCCGGCTTCACTTATATGTTCACGAAAACTTTTAAATTAAGCATGGAATCAAATTATATTTATTGGAGCAGGATTTCGGACAGATATAAGAGTGACACTGGCCAGATGCGGAGCTATCATGATTCCTGGCGTCTTAGCGGAGGTGTATCTTATGACCCCGTGAGTGGCTATGGCAAGTGGTATGAGAGGATACCATTGCGAATGGGCTTGAGCTATAGTGAATTACCCTTTGAGAGTGAAGATGCCGTTGTGAAAGAATTAAGCGTTTCTGCAGGCAGCACAATTCAATTGGATTCGCCGGGTAGAAAGCTGGATTATGCGATCAGGTATGTACATCGGGGTAATATGGAAAATACTGGATATCGAGACGAATCGTTGCAATTTATCATCAGCGTAACGGGATTTGACATATTCATCAAGACTCCCAAACGGACAGAACCGAGGGAAATTCCCAAAGTAGATACTGGCATGGGGTTGCGGGAAGACACGCAATGAGGTTTCACTGGAAAATACCTCAAACTGCGGGAATGGGTTTTTATGATCAGATCGTAACAACCAGAAATATCCATGAGGAATATTTTTATGCGGGATTAAAGGACATTCCAAATCTCAGCTATATAAAGGATCTGGGAAAAGGGGCAAAGCGGATAATAAAGGCGCTGCAGCACAAAGAGCGGATCATGATATTTGGAGATGATGATATAGATGGCATCACCTCAACCTATATACTATTCGACTTTTTTAGTAAGCTGGGATTTCAGGATCATTATGCCTATATCCCGAACAGGATACTTGAGAGTCACGGTATGCAGGAAGGTTTTCTCACAGAAGTGCAGGAGCGTAAAATTTCGCTGGTGATCACAGTAGATGGTGGCATATCAGCGGTGGCGCAAGTGGATAGATTGAATAAACTTGGCTGTGATGTGGTGATAACTGACCATCATGAAATCCCTGAGATACTGCCAGATGCTTATGCAATTATCAATTGCAAGCAATTGGACTGCAAATTTCCTTATAAGATGCTGGCGGGGGTGGGCATTGCCTATTTACTGATCAAGAAAATTGCAGAATTAATAAATACCGTCACGGAACCGAGTTATCTATTCTGGGTAGCGGTGGGCACGATTTCAGACAAAGTGCCTCTTGATGGTATAAACCGGATATTTGTGAAAGAAGTAATAGAAAACTGGTATGAATTTGATGATGACACGCTGGATGTATTAAATAAATATTTATGGTTCCCGGGTGATTTTTCATCTCGGATGGCGATCATCAGGTATTTGATAAAACTATTGGCAAATGGCAGAGAATCCGATGGTCAGAATAGTGCTTTCAGGTTACTTACCAATCCCAAGGTTTATAAGAATCTGATATTAAAATCACTAATCAAGAAGCGGGATGAAGGCGAAAAGAAACTGAGTGAGGTACGCAGGTATCTTGACGGCATCATGCCCGATGATAATGATTTTTATTTTTTGCATTATGACGAGCAAGATATTGTGCCGCATCAATATCTGGGGTTATGTGCCTCTACAATCAGCAAACTGTATCTTATTCCCACGGTATTCCTGAAAAACAAGGGAGATGTGATAGTCTGCGAAGTGCGAGGCACAGAGGGTTTTGATTTTATTAAAGCCTTTGAGAGTTTGCAGGAGCTCTTAATACAGTGGGGCGGTCACCAGAAGGCAGCCGGATTTTCAATGAGACAGGAGAATCTGGAAAGTTTTATTAAGCAATTCAAAGAATATGCAGAATCACAGAAACAGAATATTCTTGAGCACCGCAGTCTTTCTATAGACTGCGTACTTAAGCCGGAAGACATTAATGACTTAATAAGTTTTGTCCAGGTTGACCTGCCATCATTCCAGCCATTTGGAGAGGGTAATCCGGAGCCGCTTTTTCTGGTGAGAGGCTATAATCCCCAGCGAGATAGTGACAGCTTGAGTTTTTGTGAAGATATCAAGCTGGAAGCAGCCAAGAATTATGATATCGTCTTTAATTTTCGGGGATCGTCATTTTTTATAGTTGATTATAAAGAGGTATAAAAAAACTGGGAGATGGAGGCAAAGATGAGAATAAACAGAGCTCTTTGTGATATATGTGGCACCTGCGTGGCAGTTTGCCCGGTGGATGCGATAGTGGTAAAAGAATTTTATGTATCATTAGATAATGATATTTGCATAGAGTGTGGCAATTGCGAGCAGGCCTGTCCTGCCCGGGCGATAAGTGGAGAGAATAAATGAAGCATGAGGAATATGATGTGATAGTGATAGGGGCAGGTCCGGCTGGCAGTATGGCGGCGCGGTATGCTTCAGAAGGTGGTGCCAAAGTCCTTCTTATGGAACGGGACAGGGAGTCTGGGATACCGGTTCGTTGTGCAGAGGGTGTATCTCATAATGGGATATTGCCATTTATAGAGCCGGATAAGAGATGGATAGCAGCCGTAATAGACGTTGCCTGTCTTCATTCACCTGATGGTGAAGAAGCTTTTATGTATAGGAACGGTGTGGGTTATGTTCTTGAGCGGCGGATTTTCGATAAAGAGTTATGCAATCTTGCGATTCAAAGTGGTGCCAAAATGCAGCCAAAATCTGATGCCATTGGCTTAGAGAAAGAAGATGGCAGGATAAGCGGCGTACGCTATATTCATGATGGCATGCAGAAAGTGGCAAAATGCAAAATAGTGATAGGAGCGGACGGGGTGGAATCCCGCGTGGGCAGATGGGCGGGAATAGATACGCACCTGGCATTAAATGATCTGGATAGCTGCCTGCAGTATACAGTGAGTGGAATAGAATTTGCACCGGATACCTGCCACTTCTATTTTGGCAAAGATGTGTCACCCGGTGGATATGTGTGGGTATTCCCCAAGGGTAAAAAAGAAGCAAATATTGGTATAGGCATCAGCGCTCATCTGGCAAAGCATAAGGGACCTAAGGAATATCTGGATGAATTTATGGCAAAAAAATATCCTGCAGCACAAGTGAATTATGTCGTATATGGTGGTGTGCCCACAGCCTGGGGCTTAAAGGAAATTGCCAAAGATAATATAATGCTGGTGGGTGATGCAGCAAGACAGGTGAATCCTATTACAGGTGGCGGCATAGTTCAGGCAATGATAGCTGGCCGCCTGGCAGGAAATACGGCGGCAAGAGCTATAGCTGCTGGTGATTACAGCCAGAAATTTTTGAAAGAATACATAAAAGCCTGGGATAATCAATTAGGCAAAACCCAAAAGACAATGTATTCCATGAAAGAGAAATTTATGACAATGGATGACAGTAGGTTCAATAAGCTGGTGAGAGTTTGCCAGAGTATCCCAAGAGAGGAATTCAGTTTACGTAAGCTGTTTTCGGAAGCTATGAAGGGTGATCCCAAGTTAATTTCTGAAATCGCAAAAGCCTTTTTGGTGAGTAAGGTTAAGCTGAAATAGGCTGATAATATAGAATAAGGTAAGCGAAAATGACCAAAAGCATGAATTCGGAAATTATAAGAAAATCTATACACATCAGCTCGTTATTGATTCCGCTTTTGTATAAATATGCCTTTAGTTACAATCGCAAGAGCACATTTTTGATTTTGATACCGGTCACGCTGGCATTTATAATTTTTGATACCATTCGGATAGAGCATAGAAATTTCAAGAAATTTTATCAGAATTTATTTGGTATCCTGCTCAGGAAGCATGAACTAAATGATTTCACAGGAGCAGTATATGTGATGGTATCTGCGGTGATAAGCATAGCGATATTCCCGGGAGATATTGCTTTTCTTGCCCTGTCCTTTCTGTCAATAGGGGACACACTGGCAGCAATGGTAGGAATAAAATACGGCAAGCGTGTACTGGTGAGCAATAAAAAGAGCATAGAAGGCAGTATTGCCTGTTTTGTAGGGATATTCGTCTATGGTCTGCTTTTTAAAATCTTTGATCATCAGATGAATTTGCCTTTGGGAACGATATTGGTGGGAGCCGTGAGTGCCACACTGGCAGAAGCCTGGAAGATCAGATTTGATGATAATATCAAGATACCTTTGATTTCAGGATTTTTTATGTACATAAGCAGCATTATACTGATATAAAAAATGGGAGCAGAAGAGTGAAATTAACATTTGTGATCCCTGCCTATAACGAAGAGCAGTCCATAGAGCAGCTTTATAAAGAGATAGTGGCTGGCAGGGGCGAGCATCAATATGAGATAATCTTTGTAGAAGACGGCAGCACTGATGGCACCTTTGAGATAATGCGGAATCTGGCATTGCGTGATGCCAATGTAAAGGTAGTGAGATTCAGGAAAAATCAGGGTAAGGCTGCGGCATTGCAGACCGGTTTCAATTATGCCGGAGGAGAAATCATTTTCACAATGGATGCAGATTTGCAGGATGATCCTAAAGAAATAAGCCGCTTTCTGGCAAAAATAGAAGAGGGTTATGATCTGGTAACTGGCTGGAAAAAAAAGCGCTATGATCCGCTTTCCAAGAAGTTACCATCTAAGTTTTTTAATTTTGTAACTTCTTTATCATTCGGCTTAAAGCTTCATGATTATAATTGCGGTTATAAGGCATATCGGCGGAAGGTGATTAGCGAACTGGATATCTATGGCGAGATGCACCGTTATATACCGGCATTGGCACACAGTCGCGGTTTTAAGGTTGCCGAATTAGCTGTCTCGCATCGGCGGCGTCAGCATGGGATTTCAAAATATGGCTGGGAGCGATATTTCAGAGGTTTTCTGGATTTGATGACTGTGAAGCTTCTCACCCATTATGCCCGCAGCCCCTTATATCTATTTGGCAATATCGGTGCAGTTTTATCGATATTAGGATTTTTGACTGCACTCTATTTATCCATATTGAAGATCTTTTATAACCAGGCATTATCAAACAGACCGCTACTATTTCTGGCGGTGCTGATGATCATGGTAGGATTGCAATTTTTTTCACTGGGATTATTGAGTGAATTGATCGTAAATCAGAATCGAAAGCTTAATCGCGATAAAAATATCGCAATCCGGGAGCTTATAAATATTGGGGAATTTAAAAATGAGTAATAGATTTGAGTTGTTCCGCAAGAAGATGGAGTCTGATGGGCTTGATGAAATAGTGATATCTTCTTTTGAGTATCTTTTTACTAAGCTGGCAGAGGGAGAGAGCGGTAAATTAACCAGGCAGGATATTAAAAAGCCGGATGAAAAGAGGATAATTAATTATGAAGATTTGCCACCTGGCGATGAAGAGGGCTTTGATCAACTGGCAATCATAAAGCTTAATGGTGGCCTGGGTACTTCGATGGGGCTTGAGAAAGCTAAATCACTATTAAAAGTTAAAGATGATTATAATTTCCTCGATATCATAGCACGCCAGGTGCTTTATCTACGTAAAAAAAGCAATCACAAAATCCCATTGATCTTTATGAACAGCTTTAATACCAGTGCAGACACCATTAAGTATCTTTCAAAATATCCGGAATTGAGAATAAATGATTTGCCTCTCGAATTTTTGCAAAACAAATTTCCCAAAATCATCAGTGACAGCCTGGTTCCTCTTAATCTCGATGATGATAATCTGAACTGGAACCCTCCGGGACACGGTGAGATTTATATGGTGATGAAGCAGACCGGACTACTTGATTTATTGCTGCAAAAAGGTTACCGTTATCTCTTTATCTCTAATTCTGACAATCTGGGGGCAGTAGCAGACAAAAGGATAATGAAATATATGAAAGCTGCTAAAATCCCATTTATCATGGAAGTCTGCCAGCGTAATGATATGGATAAAAAAGGCGGGCATCTGGCACAGGATACTCAGCAAAGGCTGATTTTAAGAGAATCTGCTCATTGCCCGAAAGAGGAAATTGAAGAATTTGAGGACATCAATTATTTTAAGTATTTTAATACAAATAACCTTTGGCTTAATCTGGAGGCACTAAACGAAAAATTAAATTCCTGCAATAACTTTATACAGATTACTCCTATAATGAACCCAAAAATTGTAAACGGTATCCCTGTCATACAGCTTGAAACGGCTATGGGTTCCGCAATAAATATCTTTGATGACAGCAAGGCGATTCACGTAAAAAGAGAGCGGTTTATTCCCGTGAAAAATACGAATGAGCTACTATCAATCCGCTCTAATGCGTATTCTATTGATGAAAGATGTCTGCTAAAACTTGCTGATTGCAGATCACAACCTCCCATTATTACGCTCGATCCCCGTTACTATAAAAACATCTCAGATTTTGAGCGTAGATTCCCTTGCATTCCTTATCTTCAAAACTGCACCATCTTATCAGTATCGGGCGATATCACCTTTGGAATGTGTCTCATCTTTACTGGCAATGTCCACTTGAAATCATCTGATAGCACATATCTTGAGCAAGCCATTTACCAAGACGCCACCTTTACCTTGTAGGACTTATTCTGATGAAGCATTACCTCTTTACACTCTTTATCTCAATTATCACTTACACAAATTGCTTTTCACACATCAATCTTGATCTTGCTCTCAAAGAGATTAATGCCGATTTAAAAGTAAAAGAGGCTGGTGTTTATTCCGAAGCCTTCAAAATCCCCGATATTCTTTTATCTGAGGAATACATCCAATTTCCTGAACGTATCCTTGAGCATGCTAATAACAAAGCTAAAATTTATATACTTAATAAGTTAGCTCGAAACGCCTGGAATATTTCGTCTCAGCAAAGTCTCATTTATGCCCGTCAAGCTCTTGTACTATCTAAAGAGATTTCTCTTAATTCCGCTCTCGTACTCTCACTTATCACTATGGCGGAGACCTATCTCAAAATGTCTGATATTGAACTTGCTAAAAAAACATTCCAAGAAGCACTTCATCTTATCTCACCAGATGGAGATAGAGAGCAGTTAAGATCGGTTTATCTCTCATTATCAAAGATTTACCTCATTCTTGATGATAAAGATAAAGCCCTCACTTCTGCCCAAAATGCCCTTAATACCTTCAAAAATGACCACACAGATAAATCAGCTAAGGACATCTTGATTAACATCGGTAACATTTATTATCAATACCAGGATTACAATCAGGCGGTGTATTATTATTATCTCGCTCTCGATATCGAAACCCAGCAAGCTATGTATCAGCGATTACCACTTATTTATTATAATCTTGCCCTCTCTTACTTTCAAAGCGGTGATTTCTCGCAGGCTCAAAAAATGCTCTCTAATATAACTAAAAACAATAAGGAATTATCAAATAAATGGCTCAACTCTGATATTTCCTGGTTAAAAGCATATCTAAACTATTTATTATCAAATTATAGTCAGGCTCTCTCTGAATTTAACAAAGCTCTTAATATCGCTCATGAACTCAAGGATTTTCAGTCCCAGGTCAATATAAAGGTCATCATCGCTAATCTTTACTTAAAAAATAATGACCTGCAAAAGGCTAAGGACAATTATCACTCAGCCTCAGAAATCGCAGAAAAATTTAGCTATCTACTGGCACAGGCAGCTATTAAAAATAATCTCGCGATAATTGATGAAATGCAAGCCCAATATTCAGACGCTCTCAATAAGCACCTCTTGTCACTTGCTCAGGATAAAGCCGTCAATAATACCACTGGTGTCATCATCTCTTTATATAATCTTGGAAATCTCTACATCACCTTAAATCAATTAAATCTATCCGAAGATAATTTACTTCAGGGATTGCATCTCTCACTTAATACCGATGAGAGACTCCTTATCATGGAGCTTAATCTCGCCTTATCAAATTTATATGAAAAGCTTGAAAATTACCCATCTGCATTAAATTATCACCGCAAATATTCAGACTTAAAGGTAGATTATAATCTTCAGCTCTTGCAAACAAAATTTGAGCTGGGCGCCCGCCGGTATGAGTACGAGATAATAAAGCAGCAGAACACAATCTTAAATCTTCAAAAATCCCGTTTATATCTCGGACTATTTTCTTTGTTAATTCTCCTGATGGTGATGATATTCTTATATCAAGCCCGTTCGCGTGTCCTCTCCAAATTAAAATCAGAGATCACCCGCCGGCAAAATACGGCACAGCAGCTAAATCATATAAAGTCAGATCTTGAGCTCCGTGTCTATGAGCGAACCAAAGAGCTAAAACAATTAAATGATGACCTTCAAAATGAGGTAAAATCCCGGATAATCTCCCAGACCAGTCTTGAGAGCTCGCTCAAAGAGAAGGAAGTTCTTATCAAGGAAATCCATCACCGCGTAAAGAATAATATGCAGGTAATATCGAGCCTGTTATATATGCAGGCTATTCAGCTTGAAGATCATCCCCTTGTCTCTATTTTTGAGGATAGTTATCACCGCGTTAAATCAATGTCCCTGATACATGAAAAGCTCTACAATTCCGCTGATCTTTCCCGGATAGATTTCCATGATTATGTAAAGACACTCTCTTCTCTCTTATATAAAACTTATTCACCAAAAGCAGAGATAAAATTTGAAATTGATATGTGCAGCCTCTTACTTGATATCAATCTTGCTATCCCCTGCGGCTTGATCCTAAATGAATTGCTAAGTAATTCCTTAAAATATGCCTTTGCCGGCAAAACACAAGGCAGGATTAATATCAGTTTAAATCTGGATACAACTCACAAATACAATCTATTATTCCGCGATGATGGAATCGGATTAAAGGAAAAAGTAAACCTGTCAAAGTTGAAAACTCTTGGAATTCGTCTCGTCTATCTCTTGGCAGAGGAACAGCTTTCTGGCATGGTAGAGATATCAAGTAATAATGGCACAACTTTTAAGATATCATTCCCTGGTCCATAATGAGCGAAAAGAAGAAAATAATCATCGTAGAAGATGAGAGCCTCATCGCCCATGCTCTCAAAATCTCATTACAACGCTCAGACTATGAAGTATTGAGAACTATCCGTAACGGCGAGCAGGTACTACCGGCATTAGAAGAATTATCCCCGGATTTAGTCCTCATGGATATAAGCCTTTCCGGCTCCCTCAGCGGCGTCGAAGTCGCAAAAATGATAAAAGACCAATTCGATATTCCGGTAGTATTCCTCACATCTTATGCCGATCCGGCTACTATTCAAAGAGCAAAAATCGCCGGACCCTACGGCTATCTTGTAAAGCCTTATGATGATAGAGAGTTGAACGCCACGCTTGAGATATCGCTCTTTAAATATAAAACAGATAAAGAGCTTGATAAATACCGTCTTCACCTTGAGGAACTCGTCGAGGAAAGGACAAGAGAATTAGCCTTGATAAATGATAATCTTGAGCTTAAAATTGATTCAGAGATAAAGAAAAGGAATCTCTGGCAGCAGGCAGTGATCCAAAAATCAAAATTAGCTTCTCTGGGCGAGCTTTCCGCCGGTCTTGCCCATGAGATAAATCAGCCTTTAAACATAATATCAATAACTCTTGATAATATCCTTAAACATTTAAATAAATCTGAGATAGACAAGGAATATCTAAAAAAGAAAACCAGCAAAATATTCACCAATATTGACCGAATAAATTCACTCATAAAGCACATTCAGATTTTTTCACGAGAGCAGCAAGCCGTTTTTAATGTCACCTTTGATTTAAATAAATCGGTATCCGAAGCCTTGCGCATGATCTCAGCCCAGTATAAAAAATCAGCTATCAATCTTCGGTTAGAGCTAAGTAAAGATTATTTGCCTGTCTATGGCAATCCCTACCGCACCGAGCAGGTCATTTTAAATCTGGTAAATAATGCCCGAGCTGCAGTAATGATCCCCGGTGGGTCAATCTGTCTCTCCACATCGTCAAATAAAGAAATAGCGGAACTAAGAGTAAAAGATAATGGTCACGGCATTCCGGAAGATATAATTGACCGTGTGATGCAGCCTTTCTTCACAACCAGGCAACCAGGAGAGGGAACTGGTCTTGGATTATCAATTTCCTATGGCATAGTAAGAGATATGAAAGGAAATATCGAGATACAAAGCACGGCAGGACTTGGAACCCAGATAATCGTCACCTTTCCATTAAGTAAAAAAGAAGATAGATAATGATCAGTTATAGTAAAATTAGGATATTAATCATAGATGATGAGCCCAGTTTTAATGAGGAGCTTTCGGAATTCCTCACCGGCTTGGGCACATCAGTAAAAGCTATTGTAAATCCCTTAGAAGCTCTCGAACATTTAAAAAGTAATCCGGTAGACATAATAATACTGGATATAAAGCTCCCCCAGATGAATGGTATTGAATTACTCAAGACAATAAGGAAGGACTATCCCTTTATAGAAGTAATTATGGTAACTGGTCACGGCGATCTGGAAACAGTCATCGAGTCTTTGCGTCTGGGAGCCTGCGATTTTCTAAAAAAGCCTTTCCGTCATCTTGACATCCAGCTTTCTATTGAGCGTACCCGGAAATTTTTGGAGATATCGAATAGACTTAAGCGTCTGGATACCGGCAATTCATTATTAAGCAGTTCTTTGAAAAAGAAAGTGGAATATGATCTAATAGGTATTAGCGAGAAGATGCAGAAGGTTTACGAGCTTTCAAAATCAGCCGCTTCTTTTGACCGGTCAAACGTCTTGATCACAGGAGAGAGCGGGAGTGGTAAAGAGATCATCGCCAGGATAATCCATTTTGCCGGTAAAAGGCGAGAGCATCATTTTTGCCCTGTAAATTGCAGTGCTATCCCCTCATCGCTTTTAGAAAGTGTATTTTTTGGGCACAAAAAAGGCTCATTCACTGGAGCTATTTCAGATCAGAAAGGATATTTTGAGCTGGCAGACCAAGGCACAATATTCCTGGATGAGATTGGTGATATGCCCATTGAGTTGGAAGCAAAGATTTTGAGAGCGATAGAGAGTAAAATGATCAAAAAAATAGGAGATCAGAAATCCTATAAATACGATTTCAGGATAATATCAGCCACAAACCGCAATATAGAAAAAATGGTTAAGGCAGGAGAATTCAGGCTTGATCTACTTCACAGACTAAACACAATCCAAATACATATTCCACCACTCAGGGAAAGAGTTGAAGACATCCCCCCATTAGTGGATTACTTTATAGATCAGCTTTCGAGTCAGATGAATTTATCAGTATCTCCGGTAAATCCTGGAATAATTGCCAAGCTGAAGAGCTATCATTTCCCTGGCAATGTTAGAGAGCTTAAAAATCTCATCGAGCGAGCCATAATAATCTCAGGAGGCTCAGAGCTAAAACCGGAGCATTTTATTCTGGAAAATAATCTTAATAATGAATTGGAAGATAGCTTTATAAGGACAAAAAATCTTAATCTGGAAGAAAATGAGAAATCATTAATAATGATTGCTTTAGAGAAAACGCATTATAATTATATAAAAGCAGCCGAAATTCTTGGTATTTCTCGCCATGCCCTAAGCAGACGCCTGAAAAAGTACAAAATCATTGATTAGTGTTTCTGCGTAACCAGGAAATTTTCCACTATATCAGATGGAATAATAGAGATTTTATTCCGCCAGGATGAGAGCAGTTCACAGGTTTTGCCTATCATCAGGTTTGCAGAAATGCCAGCTTGAAGGAGGCTCATTTTCTGCCCGCAGAAACCGGTAATTATTCCGCTTAATACGTCTCCACTTCCGCCTGTGGCAAGTCCGTCATTTCCAGCATTAGTGATAACCGTATTCTTCCCGTCGCAAATAATTGAGGAACTGCTTTTTAGCATTATCAAAAGGTGATGGGAGCGGCAGAAGTCGCTTAAAATCCTGATTGGATCATCAAGGATCTCTCGGATATTATAACCAGATAGCCTGGAAAACTCCCCCATATGCGGGGTCAGCAATACGTTACGATCGGCTAATGACTGCAATAATTCCGGGTATAAGCTAATTAGATTTATCCCATCTGCATCAATAACCATTGGTTTCTTCCAATCGCTAACCAGAGATTTCAGCACTATCAGCATTTCATGAGAGGTACCTGTCCCGGGACCAAATAAGACTACGTCATAAGGGGCAAGCAAATTAATTAATTCGGAAGTATCATCCGGCAATGGACGGGTCATAACTTCCATAAGCTTGATTTCAAAAATTGTCTCCATACCTTTGGGATGGAATAGGGTAATTAGTCCAGCTCCACTTCGCAGAGCCGCTGTAGATGCGAGTACTGCAGCCCCGGAAAATCCAGGTGATCCTGCAATAATTGCTATTCTGCCGTAATTACCCTTATGATAATGCAATTGACGATGAGGTAATACTATAGAATCCTCAGTAGCCAGAGTAGCTGGCAGGCTTTTTTGCCTTATCACTTCTTGAGGTATTCCAATATCTATTACTATTATTTTACCCGAAAAAGTTTTCCCGGCTCCCAGAACCATGCCATATTTTATTGCTGCCATTGTGAGCGTATATTGGGCAATTATGGCAGAACCTGCCCTGCCGTTATCTGCATCAAGTCCGCTGGCGATATCTATTGCTACTGTTTTTGTAGAAAGTTCATTGATCTCACTGATCAGATCAGGCAGCCAACCCCTCAGATTGCCTTTAAATCCAATGCCAAAAATTGCGTCTATCACGAGATCATAGCTGGTTATATCTATTTGAAGGTCTTTATATCCTTCATAATCTGCAGGCTTGTAAATTTCGATAGCCTTTTTTCTACATATCTGATAATTTTCCGAAGTCTCTGCAGACATCTTTTCCAGGTTGCCGGTGAGTACTATTTTCACGCTAAACCCCCAGTCCTGAAGATAACTTGCGATCACAAAGCCATCACCACCATTATTGCCGCTGCCGCAAAAGAGTAAAATTGAACCTTCTGCACCCAGGATATGATCCCTGATATATTCGGCACTTCCCCTGCCTGCTCTTTCCATCAATTCTGCAGACGCAATTCCCAGATTTTCTATTGTGTATTTATCACAGTCATACATTTCCTGGCGATTTAAAAGATACATAATCCCCCCTTACTATTTAAAAGGTAAAAGAATCTCAAAGGTGGTGCCTTTTTTTAGTTCACTATAAATAATTCTAATTTTTCCCTGATGATATTCTTCTATGATGCGTCTGGCAAGGCTGAGACCAAGACCCCAGCCACGTTCCTTACTGGTAACGCCTGCCAGAAATACTCTGTGAAACATACTCCGCTGGATACCCTTGCCTTCATCACTGATACGGATTCGGATATTATCGCCTGAAACGGCTGCCGTGATAATGATCTTGCCTCCCCTATCACTCATGGCGTCTATACTGTTTTTCAGCATGTTTTCCAGACTCCATTTTATCAGGTCTTTATCAAGCTTAAGTATAATACCTTTGATTTCACTAAAATAAAAAATCTCAATTTTATTTTGACCTTTAGGTACCCTTGATTGAAAGTAATTTGTGGTCTCGCTCAATATATCATCCATTACTGTGTCCTGCAGTTTTATAGAAGAGCCCACCTTGCCAAAGCGAGAAGCCACGTTCTGCAAACGAGACACATCACTTTCTATATGGTTTATATAATCCAGCATTTCTCGCGAAGTGCTTTTATCTTCATATTCTGCTATCCTGCTTCTCATCACGCTTAACCAAGCCATCAGAGAAGAAGTTGGAGTGCCAAACTGGTGAGCTGTCTCCTTTGCCAGACCTATCCAGAGCTGGTTTTTTTCATTACGTCTCATATAGCCCAGAGCAAAAGCTCCCAGAGCAATAAATACGATTACAACGGAGCTTGCCACATATGGCATATAGCTTAATTGCTTCATAGAACGGGTCTCACCAAAATATACATAGCCAATCAGCTTATCACGCCTGTTATTCTGATAGAGAGGTATATAACTTCCGCGATGAGATAATTTTTTCACCATATTTGCCAGCCTGTTCTTCTGATCCTGATCCAATGATGAATAATTGATCATTTCCACATTGATATTCTCCCAGGAAAAGGGGACATTAAGGCTGTCACAGAAAACAATGGGGTAATCTATAGAAGGAATGATCCTGGTCATAAAATAATCAGTGAGAAAATTCTCCAGATTCACATTATCTGGCAAGCCAATGAATTGCGCATAAAGATCAGGCACTACAGAAACTTCTTTCTGGATATCTTTGCCCAAATAATTGGTAAAAAGCAAGAAACCAATAAGTATTAGAAGACTGCCCACGATAAAATAAATCTTTATAATATCGGAGGTCTTATTATTCAGTATTTTTAATTGTTTCCCAAATTTCATCTAATTGCTCTAAATTGCTGTCGTGCATTTCTTTTTTATTATTGCGAAATATTTCTTCCACTTTTTTAAAGCGCCTTTCGAATTTCTGGTTCGCCATCGAAAGGGCTGTTTCGGAATCTATACCCAGCTTTCTACTTAGATTTACTACTGTGAAAATGAGATCTCCCACTTCTTCTTCTATCATATTTATATTACCATCAGCTATCGCTTCCTGTAATTCTTTGATCTCCTCCTCAAGCTTATCGAATACCTGAGTATGATTATCCCAATCAAAGCCTACTGCTGCTGCCTTTTCCTGCATTCTTTGGGCTACTATCAATTTGGGCATTGCCCGCGGTACCCCCTCTATCGCAGATTTACGTAATTTTTTTTCTTTCAGCTTTATCTGCTCCCAGTTCAATTTCACTTCCGTAGAATCAGATACCTCTGCTTTACCAAAAATATGGGGATGGCGACGGATGATCTTTTCATTGATACCTTGAAGTGCCTGAGCCATAACAAAAGCCCCTTCTTCTTCAGCAATTCTGCATTGCATCACAATGTGAAGCATCAGGTCTCCCAGCTCTTCCTTAAGATCGCTCATATTATTTTCCTCAATAGCTTCTATGCTCTCATAAAGCTCCTCTATAAAATTAGGTACCAGGCTGATATGGGTTTGTATTTTATCCCAGGGACACCCCTTCTGGGGATCACGCAAATCCGCTACAATTTTCACAAGTTCATCAAATTCTTTCATTTATTCTCCTGTCTTTAGCCACTATTTATTAAAGATGCCCTTCTTCGTCAATATCATTTTCATGATGCTCGATTTCACTGGCTTGCGTGAGTTTCTCCTCTTCCTCTGCCATAGCTGCCAGCTTCCGCCGGTTATTACGCTGCCTTTTTAGATAGCCAATAATAAAAATTATGGGAAAAAATAGCCAGATCATCCCACTGAGTGCCAGAATAATTTCTGAGCGGAAATGGTTTCGGCAGTATTCTTCAAAGACAATTGAGAAATCCAGTGGCGAATATCTAAAGCTTTTCACAAAGGCAGAATTAAATTTGCGGTAGGGCAGTGCTTCCTGCCATAGCCGGTAAAATTGCTGAGGTTTGTTCTGAAACAGGTATTTAACTGCTAAAGCAGATTTGGCATAAAAAGATTCCCATTCTATACGGTTTTTGGGATAATTTGAACGCATCGCACTCAAGGGCATAGTATTGCCAAACAGATAGTCACGTACCAATCCAAGCTCCCTGCTATGGCTGTAGCCATTGCTGAAATATACTGCCATACCTTCATGAAACCACAGAGGAGCATTGTCAAAGTAATAAAATACAAAGCTGTGAATATACTCATGCAAAAGAATATTACTCAAACTGGCAAAGTTCAATTCATCACGCGGGTTTCGGATATAGATAGTATTTGTCCTGCGATTATACACAGCCTGCGAAAACTCCTGGATATCTATCCCGCTCTGTAAAAATGTTAAATATTCCTCTCTGTCTTCTGCGATGATCACCTTAGTTTCTAATTGTGGATAATAACCTATCTGCTTCTGAAATTTCCCTATGTCCTCTTCTAATTTACTGCCTAATTCCCTAGCTATCCTAGAATCTTTTGACTGATATTTTATTGTGAGATTATCTAACCTTAATTCATCACAAAAGCAAAAAGTAAGTGATGCCAGAAATATAAAAAAGAGGATGGTTCTCACATTAACCCGGATCTTCTTCTACTGGGTCTTTATTTATATTCAGAAAATGCTGCTCAATCTTGATAAATATTTTATCTACCAGTTCACGTTTTTCTATGAGCTCCGGATTGGGCAGCACATCTTTGAGACCCAGCAGCTTTGCCCGTACCACGGCATGGTTTGCATCATAAAAGGCAGACATCATCATCACCTGGATTTTGGGATTGAACTGCATAATCTTCATATAAAGATCACATCCATCCATACCCTTCATTGACACATCCGTAAGCACTGCATCTACGCCGCCATGGTTTATTATTCGCAATGCTTCGTAGCCACTTGCCGCTGTCTCTGCTTCTATCATGCTGTATCTATTGCAAATCATGCTCTTTAATGATCTTGCAAGTTTTATATTATCATCTACTATTAGTAATTTTATCTTCTTTTCTATCTGCATTAGCTGTCCTTATACGATAAATAGGCGGCAAGCTTTCCACGGGTGATATCATAGCCTGCTTTCAGCTTCTCCGGAAAATGCCGCATTACATGGTTATATACTATCCATCGCTCATCAAGCTCACTTTTATCAACCGCATAAAGTTCATTCGCCTCATTTTCCTGATTTGAATATTCAAATTCCCAATCATCTATTCGAGAAATCATGCCACTTGTGATTTCTATCTTTTTGCCCTCATATTCATAGACCAGATTTAGATGCCTGGTCACCATTAAAAAGGCAATTTTACCATAAAATTCCCTGATCAATTCCTGCTGCCGCCTGTTCATTTCTGCTTCTGTGAATCTTAGGGAATCCAACAAAATCCCCCTTTTTTCTCCTAAAATCTTAAGATGTTCTGCTTCGGGCAAAAGATAATATTTAACCAGATCAGGCAAAAGCTTATCCTTATCATGCACACAATAACCGCGGCACCGTCCCACTTCCGAAAGTTTACAAGGAAATTCCTCCCCGGGACAATCTGGCGTGCCAAAATGCTCGCATATCGCATCTATCACATCATGCAGTATGAACCTGCTGCGAAAGGGACCCAGGTAAAAATAATCGTGAATAGTTGTGCTTTCTAATTTGATAAAAGGCACCTTGAGAAAATTTAATCCCAGATAGTAATAATCATCATAGTACCTTATTGTCTGATTATAGGGAGGTGAAAATTCCTGCACAAGTGTCTTCATACCCAAAAGCGCTCCAAAAACCTTCGAGCTCTCCTGATATGCCACGATATCACATTTCTCAAGCATTTCACCCAGCTCCCCATCCTCTATATCGCTATTAAAATATATATACAGAAAACGCGATATATTGCTGGTCATCCGGCACATCAATATATTCTTCTTACTGCAAAATAACACTACCCCGGCACTTTCCGGTAATTCTATCATCCCGCCTTCCAGCGTTTCTTTATATATCTTCTTCATAGTGCAATCACTTTTTCGATATATTTATATGTCAACCTTTTCCCAAGTCTGGTACTGGCATCCCCCTGTTTTTTGAATTTATCGTAGTTCTAATTAACTGGGAAATAGAGTATTAGGTTGTATTATCCCTGGTCGATCATCCCGGAGAGCTAACGCACATCCGGGAAGTCTCAATTGGGAGGTTATCAACAATCTAAGTTACCTTCTACATGATAAGAATTATATTTGTCCTTGCATAAAATGAGAGAAATAATATAGCGTGCAAATAAAGGGGAAAGTAAGCAGGAC
>CAZRXY010000109.1:0-30568 GCA_964604155.1 uncultured Candidatus Cloacimonadota bacterium
TTATTAGAGATGGAAGAAGAGCTTTTTATGACAAAGTTATTCTCAATACCTGAATTTGAAGAAATGGTATTTACTTTTTTTGACCAAAGTCAACTTCGACAAAATAATGATTTACAGATAAACGTAAATGCAGCCTGATTGATAATAAATGGATAATTGACCCCATCTCTATTATTATCAATATGTTAAATGATCTTAAAATAAGCAGGAAGATTATAGAAATACGCACTATTTAGGGGTTTAATCATCTGCAAAACTTGAGTAAATTAACTGCACCCAATAATCAAAGCCTTATTTTACATATTTTGCATTCTATAATCGGACACAGCCCGAACCCCATCTCCCTTCTAATCACACATCACTCATCACACATCACTATTCTCAATTATATTCCCTCTGTGTCCTCTGTACCCTCTGTGGTAAAAATTCTTCTCTTTTTTTTACAGCCACTAACCACACCAACCACGCGAACGAAAAAAAGTTTTTTCATCAGGCTTTCTCATTTTCTCATTTTCACTTTACATTGTCCGTGCTGATCCGTATAATCCGTGGCACTAGTCTTCCCACTTTAATTTTCCATTTTCAATAAATTTCCCATCTCTCCCCTCCCTCCACCATAACACACCCAAATAAAACATGTTACACCAAAAATACAAAGAGTTGCACTAAAGTTACACCGTATATTATTAATATATATAGCATTAACCTGTGTCTGCCACACTTTTTCGCTTTTTTAGATATATTTATGCACCTTTTTTATTTTTTCGCAGTTTATTCATCCGATCCAGGCAAATCATCTGATCACTTATTTTTATAAACTGTACCCCCTATCTCTTGATGTACATATTACCTAATTATCGATATTTACAAGTTATAACTCCCAAGATATATTAGCCTGTCACGATAATAATGGTCTGAATTTTCATGAAAGAGTCATAAGCTAATAGTGATCATTTTGAATAGATAATAAATGAATCCGTGTACAAAAAGGCACTTTGGCGAGAAAGCTTTGCTCCGGATTTTTGGCACTACAAGATTTTGTGTGGTAGAAATCCCAATCTGGCATCCACCGGTTTTTTGAATTTATCGTAATTCTAATTAACTGGGAAATATAGAATTAGGTTGTATTATCCTTGGTCGACTATCCCGGAGAGCTAACGTACATCCTGGAGGTTATCAACAATCTAAGTTACATTGCGAATGGTCGAAAGACCTTCGCAATGGTGACGACTAATTGTTTTCTTGATCATTATTTCCACTTTTCAAATTAATTTCGGGAGTATACCAGGTACAATTGTAGACCTTGACAACAATCTCTATCTCACATAATATAAATCATTTAAAAATACCAAAAATTATAAAACCAGGGGGAAGCCTGAAAATCGTAGGTTCGAGGGTTTAAAGGTTTGAAGGTTAGAGGGGAAGAAGAGGAGAATAGGAGAATAGGAGAAAAGATGAGATGAGAGAACGAGAGAAAGAGGGAACGAAGAGATGAAGGTACGAATTTAATCTCGACGGTACAACTGTGCGTAAACTCCAGATGATAAGGCTATACTGCCGGAATTTATCCACCAGTCAAATTCACCACTCACAACTCACTTTCCAGTCCTAAAATCTGAACTTCCAGGCTATTATTGATAAATAACTCTAAAAAAATGTTACTTATGTTACCATGTGTTACCAGAATGTTACCTCATAACTATCAACCATCATGTCAGTTACAACAAAAAGTAACAATTTTGCCCTTTTTTGAAAATATATACCCCTATATTTAACTTTGAGTCTGGTCTAAAAACACCATAACCAGTTTTTAAGATAATTAGCCAATTCTTAAATTTGCCAGGTCGATATTTGAAGATATTTCTAATATGCCAAATTGATTTTCTATAACACAATATTCGTAATTATCAGGCATACCCCCCCCCCTGAAATTTAATTTTCGGTTGGGATATTGAACTTGTAAAGTTATCGGCCCTCACCATTGCGAACGAGCTTGCTGTCTCTATGGTTGTCCAAGCTTAATCCCCTTCCATTTTCCATAACCATATCCTGCCTTCTAATATCTGGGTGTCAATATACAATGGTTGACCTTGACTACAACCTTTATCTCACATAATATGAATGAATTAACAATACCAATAATTATATAAAAGGGGGATGCCTGATCTAAAATTTCTGGCTTACCCCCAAAAATATTTGTGCATGGCTAATACACTTCACTTCAAAAGAGAGAAAAATTGCTTTACATTAAAATGAGGTTTACTGAAAATCATGTCCGGGAGTTGGGGTGGATTATTCTAAATAAGATCAGGAGATAGAAATGAGCGAAATATACGGGAAGCAGATAGGATCAGATAGCAATATAAGGGGATATAATCATCAATTCAGGGAGTGCAAATTTACAAATATAGATTTGTTGAGTGCTGATTTTCAAGGAGCAGAACTTGAGGAATGTGTTTTTGAAAGGTGTAATTTATCACTTGTAGATTTTGGTGGAGCTAAGATGCATGATGTGGTATTTATATCCTGTTTATTGCAGGGGATAACATTTTCTGCAATAGATAAACTAATAATAGAGATGAGTTTTATAGAGTGCAAGATAAGGGCATGTAACTTTTCCGGATTGAATTTAAAGGGCACAAATTTCGGGAGAAGCATATTAGTAGAGAGTGATATGATAAACTGTAATTTAGGGAGTTGTGATTTTAGAGGTGTTAGATTTAGCGATGTAACTTTTCATGAGACAGATTTACGTGATTCTGATTTTCGAGAGGCTGAAGGTTATAGCATTAATCCATTCAATAATCAAGTTAAGGGCGGCAGATATTGCCGGATTCAGGCATTGACATTTCTCAGCTATTTAGGTATAAAATTGGAAGATTAGGTTGTAGAAATAGAATTTTACGCTATATTATTTATTCACTGAACGAGGAGAAAAATAATACAGGAGGTTTAATGAATTGGAAAGAGCAAATACAGAACAGTTACATAAGAATATCAGATCTTTCAGCTTGTGGATTCAGTAAAAGAGAGATGGTAAAATTGGAGACAGTAATTCAGCGTCACCCTATGAAAATAACGCCCTATTATTTTTCGCTAATAGATTGTAATGATGCCGACGACCCAATAAAAAAGATGTCTGTGCCACTAGCAGACGAGCTTGATCGAGCTGGCTCTTATGACACAAGTGGAGAAGCTCAAAGCACGGTATTTGAGGGTGCACAACACAAATATGCTGCAACTTTGCTTTTATTATGCAGTAATCGCTGTGCCACATATTGCAGATTTTGTTTCCGCAAACGAATGGTGGGATTACCTGAAAAGGAAGTATTACGCCGATTCGATTTGGCAAAGGACTATATAACTGCCCACAGTGAAATAAGAAATGTACTCCTGTCAGGTGGAGACCCGTTAATATTGAAAACTGAAATAATCAATGACTTGCTTAATAAATTTGGTGATCTTGAGCAATTAACCTATATACGCATAGGCAGCCGCATTCCAGCGACTCTTCCACAGAGGATTACGGAAGATGACAGCTTGTTACAAGTATTATCAGATTATAATCGCAGACGCAAGAGGTTATATATAGTAACCCATTTCAATCATCCGCGTGAGCTATCATCAGAAGCAGTTCAATCACTTCAGGCTTTATCTGAGGCAGGTATAATTATGAGCAATCAGACAGTTCTCTTGAAAGGAGTAAATGATAATGTGGACGTGATGACAGAATTAATGGAGAAGCTGGTAAGAAACAGGGTTATGCCGTATTATATTTTTCAATGTCGTCCTGTTCGAGGTATCAGGCAAACCTTCCAGGTACCGTTGGTAGAAGGTATAGAAATAATTGAAAGAGTAAGGGAACGATTAGATGGGATTTGCAAGCGATTCCGGTTCATAATGTCCGCAAATCAGGGTAAAATAGAGATTTTAGGCAAAAAAAAAGGTATAATTTTGATGAAAATGCATCAGGCGAGAGAAGCTAAATTTTATAATAAGATATTTAGCTTATCAGCTAATACCTGGGGCACCTGGATAGATGATTTTAAGCAGGTATCTATAAAATTTTAGTAACCTGGCAGCCGGATTTAAGAATTTTCTTGACTGAATTGAGAAGATAAATCGTTATACAATTGGAAGGGAATACGGAGGAAAAATGGTAAAATACGTTCCGGAGTTCATTTACGATAAGTATGAAGAGGGACTCTATGAGGGGAGTTTTAGTGGATACTCACTATTTTTTGATATCAAGGATTTCACGCATCTTACAGAATCATTAATACGACAAGGTCAAAAAGGTGCTGAATCGATAAACCGCATGTTAGAGGTGGTATTCACGCCAGTAATAGAAGCCATTGAGAGGTGTGGGGGATTTGTAACCGGCTTTGCCGGAGATGCCTTTATGGCAGTTTTTGACATTACAGACAGCGATAACATATTGTCCATATATAGTATAATAAAGAAGGAATTATCTGTTCCTAAGAAAATAGAATATCTGGGTAGTGAATTTCGGATAGATGCCAGATTGACTATAGGTTGTGGTGAAATAAAATGGATGATATTAAGGAACAAATTTCAGAATGAATATTTCTTTTATGGAAGTGGGATAGCTGATTGTAATGCCTATGCGGAGCTGAAGCGAGATTTGGCATTTTCCGATAAAGCAGCAAAAACAATAGGTTATTCAAAATTCAAATTTGTTGATAATGTGTATGAACCCTTTGAAGATGAAATAGCTGCAATATCTTTAACAAAAAAAAAATATAGATATAGCGAAAGCACTAAGCAGTCATTTTTAATAGACTATCTCCATAATTATAAGGCTGAAAATGAAATCCGTGATGTTTCCACGATTTTTATCTATTTGGACAGGATAAAATTAAGTGAATTACAAACAGTGATAAGTGATATGGAGATGCTTGCGGGTCGCTATAATGCTTTTTTTAATAAACTGGATTACTCAGATAAGGGCTTACTTGGTATCGTGATATTT
Organism: uncultured Candidatus Cloacimonadota bacterium; assembly: GCA_964604155.1. Classification (GTDB taxonomy): domain Bacteria; phylum Cloacimonadota; class Cloacimonadia; order Cloacimonadales; family TCS61; genus Stygibacter. Next base: position 4,994 of record CAZRXY010000109.1, read on the forward strand.
GGTGCGCCACGTAAATTTGAAAAGACTCTGGATAGAATGATGTATTTTGTAATGGAATTAGCAAAAGTATCCTGTGATATCAAACTCGGCATATCAAGCGGTAGGGTTTACGCTGGATACACCGGCACCTCGCAATGTCATGAATATACCATATTGGGTTATCCTCCAAATCTTGCTTCGAGATTAATGTCCAAAGCAGAAATTGGTGAAACTTTGGTTGATATATTTTCTTATGAACAATTATTGAACCGCTATAATTTTCTTGAATTAGGGAAGATCAGCATGAAAGGCTTCGTTCGCGAGTTACCGGTTTATAAATTTGTATGTGAAAAGAGAAATATTGAGGATACTGGGGCAAGTAATTTTTGTGGCAGAGAGAGAGAACTGGAGCGGATATCTGAGGGTGTCCTGAGTAAAGAAAAAGATACCTGGGTGATCTATATCCATGGTGAGCCTGGTCAGGGCAAGAGTCGTCTTATTAAAGAGCTTCGCAAGCGGAGAGATACAGAAAATCTGGTGTGGTGCTATTTGTTATGTGACGGGATTTTGTATCAGCCCTATGTGCCCATCATCAGATTTTTGAAGGAATATTTTGAGTATGATGGTCAGCAGGATGACAGTTATAATCTGGAACATTTTCGTTCGTTATGGCGTGATTTTGCCAATAATGAAGAGGAATTGATCCGCATAGAATCGATAATAGGTCAATTATTGGGAATAAGGTGGCAGGGTTCTATCTGGGAATTATTGCCTCCGGAAGCCCGTCCTCTGCAGGAACGCAAAGCATTAGTAAACTTTTTTGAGAAAATATCAGAGGACAAAAAATTGATCTTGCAGATAGAAGATGGACAATGGATAGATAGAGAGACTTTGGAATTTATCCGCTTGTTTGTATCTTCTGGTGTGATCAATCCAAAAATACTTATCTGTTGCCGTTATAACACAGATGGCAGTAAAATAGATTACCAGTTAGGCACAGCTAATTCGGAGCATCTCGAATTGGAGAGTCTGCCGGAAGAAGAATCAGAGATAATGGTAAGAAATCTGCTTGGAATAGAAAAATTACCCGGGAAAACCAGAAAATTCATCTTAGGCAAGGGTCAGGGCAATCCATTGTATCTGGAGCAGATAACTTTGTATTTGCAAGAGGAGAAATATCTTGATGAAGCTGGTAATCTCCTCAAGGATGTAGATATAGTAACAGCATTTGGGATAACAGATATCATAGGAGCTCGTATAGACAATTTAGCTGAGGAGATACGTACTCTTGTATATTATGCCAGTGTCCTGGGTGTAGAATTTGATATTCCGGTATTATCTGCCATGTTAAATCATGAGCTTGATAAAGAGGCTGAGGAGGTGGTTCATAACTGTATCTGGATAAGGCTCAGGGAATTGCATTATATATTTTCTCAGATACTCGTGCGAGATACGGCATATAACAGGCTTTTACGTGAAAAGCAGAAGAAATTGAATTTTTTGGCAGCAGAAAGCTATCAAAAGATATATCCGGGGAAACAGCTATTACCTTACCACGAAATAGTGGGTTTGCATTATGAACAAGCGGGACATATCCTGATGGCAGCTTCCAATTATAATGGGGCATTTTTTAAAGCTTATAGAGATTTGCGCTTCAATAAGGCATTAGCCCTGGCAAAAAAAATAAACAAGCTCAGTGAAGAGGTTACCGAGCCTGATGAGTTATCAATAGCCCGCAGTTACAATAATCTGGGTTTAGTCTATTTTGCCCTTGGTGAATATCGAAAATCTCTGGAATACAATATCCAGGCTTTGATGATATTTGAGATGAAAGATGTTAAATTACCATTGATATTAGCTCTTTTAAATAATACAGGAAATGCCTACAGTATTTTGGGTGAATACGATCGGGCTCTTGAATATCATAGCAAATCAGCGTTGCTGCGATCTATCCATATAGGAGCAGAACATCCCGATTATGCCCAGAGTGTGATGCATATGGGGAACGCATATCTGCATAAAGGGAAATATGAGGAGGCTCTGGAGCATTATCAGAAGGCTCTGGAAATATTCCGGAAATGTGAAGAAGAAGAACCGGGCAAACTGGTAAGCTGCTATAACAATATGGGAGCGTTTTATCTTCAGACAGGTCAATATGAGACGGCCTTGGATTATTTGAATAGTGCTTTGCCGATACTGCAGGCACATGATGCTTTGGATAAACCACGAGCTGCCTCGCTTTTCAGACAAATAGGTAATGCTTATGAAGGTATGAACGAGATAGAGCTCTCGCTTGATAATTTAAATAAAGCCCTTGAGATAGAAGAGAAGATATATGGAAAAAATCATCCTCAAACGGCTAATACCTATGATTATATGGGAAGAGTATTTCTAAAGAAAAATGATAAAGAGAAAGCACTTGAATATTTGTATCTTGCTCTTAATATATATAGTGAACATTATGGAGATAATCATCCCGCTATAGGTCATGTTCACTACAACTTGGGAAAATGTTATTATTTCAAAGAAGACCATTCAAGAGCAAAAGAGTGTCTTTCAAAAAGTAAAGAGATTTTGCAGAATTTCGCTCAAGACAATGAAATTCTAAAAGAGGTAGAAGAATTATTAACAAGGATAGATAATAGTGATAGATAAAAGTAACGGTGAGAAGGTGATATCAGCGGGGATTAAGCTCAAAGAATTGACGATGCTGCAACAGATTAGCATGATGCTTATGCAAGAATATGATTTTGACAGGCTCTTTGGTCATATTCTTGATTGTGCCATAGATTATACAAATGCAGAAGGAGCCACTATATACATGGTAGATGAAGATGACCAGCAATTAAGGTTCATAAAAGTATATAATTCTGCGATGGATATATCGCTGACAGGTGATGAAATCAATTGGCCACCGATTTCTCTATTTACAAATGGAGGTGAACCAAATCTGACTAATCTGGCAGCCTTGAGTTATCATAATAAGAGAAGTTATAATATTCCGGACGTTTATGAGCAGGAATATTTTGATAGTATCGGCACGAGGCAATATGATGAGCGCAATAATTATCTAACTCGATCGATAGTGGCGATTCCCATGCGAGATCACAAGAATCAGATAATCGGGATAATTCAACTGGTGAATGCTCTTGACAAGGTGGGTGAGAAGAAAGCCTTTGAGAATGAGGAGATTGGTAATCTGGAAATGCTGGCTTCTTTTTCGGCAATATTAATGAATAATCAGAAGCTAATCCGAGATTTGCGAACTTCATTTCATCAATTTATCTCTGCGATAGCATGGGCAATTGATAAAAAATCGAAGCATTTTTCGGGTCATATAGCCAGAGTGAGTGAGCTGGTTTCTATGATTAGCGAAAGAATTAATAATTATAAAAGCGGTAGATCAAAATTTTCTGATATTTATTTTAGTGCAGAAGAATTTGAAGAGCTTCAGATAGCCGGATTGATGCATGATCTGGGAAAAATAATTACTCCCATGCATATACTGGATAAAAGTGCAAAATTACAAAAGATCACAGACAGGATAGATTTGGTGAAAGAGCGGATAGACCATATTAGAACACTTATAGAGATAGACCACAAATTCCTGAAAAAGATTAATGAAGCAAAATTCAATGAATTTATCAGGACAATTTTAGATTATGAAAATTTTCTCATTATGACAAATTCGGGTAGAAAATATCTTGATGATAATGATCTGGCATATCTTGATGAAATTCACCAGTTCGAGTATAAATATCAAGGTAAAAACTATCTAATTATCACTGATGATGAATATAATAATCTTTGCATTCGCAGGGGTACTCTGAATGCTGAGGATTTGCAGATAATCAGGGAGCACGTTGCTGTAACCGGTATGATGTTATCTCAGATCAGATTTCCCAGTTATATGGCAAATGCCCCTGGTTATGCCGAAGCTCATCATGAGAAACTGAATGGGATGGGTTATCCTAAAGGGCTTCGGGGCGATGAAATACCTTTGCAGGCGAGAATTATTGCATTAGCTGATGTATTTGAAGCTCTTTCCGCTACCAGACCTTATAAGGCCCCTGTAAAATTATCAAAAACTATCAGTATCATGCAAAAAATGGTAGATAATAACGAATTAGATAAAGACCTTTTTGACTTTGCCATGGAAAATAAGATATTTATTGAATATGCTCATAAGTTTCTTAAAAGTGAACTCATTGATATCTGAAAAAAAAGGAGTAATGATAATGGAAAAGCCAATGCCTGTTGTTGTTGTGAGTAGATGTCTGGGTTTTGAGCATTGTCGCTGGAATGGCGATATGACGAGTGATAGTTTTGTTAATCTGCTAAAGGACTACGTGAAATTTATTGATATTTGCCCGGAATCTGATATCGGATTAGGCATTCCCCGGAATCCGGTGCGTCTTGTGCGGGGTTCAGAATCTGATGATATAATTATGGTGCAAACTGCTACAGGTGAAGATTGCACTGAGAGGATGACGGGCTATTCAGAGAAAATCGTCTCATCTCTACAACGTGTTGACGGGTTTTTATTGAAAGGAGCTTCACCTTCATGTGGAATAAGTAATATCAAGATTTATGCTTCTGCAGCGAAAGGGTCATCTGTAGCTAAAAGCACTGGATTATTTACTGCAATTGCTCAGAGAAGTTTTCCGCTTCTGCCTTTTGAAGACGAGGGAAGACTGCATAATTATATCCTGCGTGAAAAATGGCTTACAGCAATCTTCGCAATATCAAGATTGCGTTCTCTGGCAGAAAACGGTAAGATATCGCAGTTATATGAATTCCATGCAACTCATAAATATCTATTAATGTCATATAATCAGACGATTATGCGTGAATTGGGACACCTGCTGGCAAATCATGTTAACAAGTTATATACACAGATTTACAATGAATATGAAGAAATATTTTTGAGGCTGCTAAATTCTTCAGTATCAATTCCAAAACAGATAAATGTCCTGATGCATATGATGGGATATTTTGCTGATCAGCTAAATCCGGAAGAAAAACAATATTTCTTGAATGTACTGGAAGAATATCGTCGCGAAGCAATGCCTTTTATTGTTCCGGTAGAGATAATAAAAAATTGGGCGATAAGATTTGACAATGAATATATCAAAAAGCAGATAATACTACAGCCATATCCGAGAGCACTGATGATGCTGACAGATTCTGGGAAAGGGAGAAATCTCAGGCACTAATCAAATCTATTCACAGGTCTGTGGCAATAGGGTGCACCCCCTGACTTTTCATAATAATCCTGGTGATAATTCTCTGCCTGCCAGAATTTTAATGCCGGCTTGAGTTCAGTAACTACGTCAAAACCCTTAGCCTTAAGTAAATCAATAAGCTTTTGGGCAGTTTTCATTTCTTCCTGATTGCTGAAAAATATTGCGGATCGGTATTGATTGCCATAGTCCGGACCCTGATGATTGTACTGAGTGGGGTCATGAATCTCAAAAAACCTTCTGAGAATAGCTTCATACGAAGTTTTGCCAGGATCATAAAGTACTTTTACAGTCTCGGCATGACCAGTAGTTCCCAGACAAACCTGGTGATAGTCAGGATTTTCAACGTTTCCACCCATATATCCGGAAGTAGCAGATATCACACCTTCATCTTGCTGTAGATAATGCTCTACGCCCCAGAAACAACCGCCAGCAACATATGCGGAAGCCGTCTGAGGTGCGGGAACAAAAGTAAGAGAGCGTGAATTTACGCAATGTCTGATGTTTTTTTCTGTATATTTTTCACCTTCAAAAACGTGCCCAAGATGCGCGTTACAATTGGCGCAAACAATCTCTACACGTCTGCCATCTGCGTCTGGTATGCGTTTTATTGCCCCTGATATCTCATCATCAAAGCTGGGCCAGCCAGATCCTGAATCAAACTTGCTTATAGATTCATAAAGCGGGGCGCCACAGCGTAAGCAAAGATATGTGCCAGCCTGATAATGGTCATTATATTTGCCAGAAAATGGAGGTTCAGTTGCTCGCTTTTCTATGACCTGTTTCTCCTCATGAGTTAGTTCATTATACTTCAAATCATCCTCCTTCGCTATAGTATTATTTATGGTGAGAAGCATTAAAAAAGCCAATATTATTTTCATTTTTACCTCACTATTTGATATTAAGATAACGTAAAAAGAGGATAAAAGTATAAATATATTGTATCTTCAGGCAAAAATCCGGGGAACGGGAATGTACCAACTCCCCGGAAATTATGGTCTATTTAATTACTGCTACTTTGGCAAAAGCACTGCTGCCAGCCTGGTCAAGCTTGAAGAAATAAATACCGGCAGGGGTGTTTTCTGCCTGCCATGAAACTTGCATTTTTTCTCCTTCCTGAAGGTAGCCATCAAAAATATCTGCAACTTTTTGTCCCTTGATATTGTACACACTCACTTGAGCAGATGCATTTTTCTGAGAGTTAAATTCTGCCGTGATACCGGCTCTTGTCATACCGGGGGTGTAGGGGTTAGGATAAGCTTTTAAATTGGGCACTGGTGGGACATGGATATCGTAATCAGTATTACCATCAGACCAAAAAACGATATCAAGTGCTGCGAACTGGTACGTGCCACCATTAGGCAATCCGGCATTTCCGTTAACAAATGACCCAAAATCTTCATCATCATAAAAGAGCAGATTTACTCTGCCAATATGCTCATTTGCATTGATCACTTCAATCTGGTCGCTTGGGAACATATAGCATGGCTTAATACCACCGAGGGCAGGAGAATAATTCTCATCATCTGTTTTAGCATTTATAAAGAATGGTTCACTCCAATTTGCTCCATGGTCGTTGGATATTACGCAGGCGATTTCAGCATAACCGCCCCAGCCTTCATAGCCTGTAATACCGTCATTAGCAAGTTTACTCTTTGTGCCATCAAGCCATAACATAATCTGCCAGCCCATCTCCTGATTAGCTGTACTAAATGTCTGATTCATGTGGAAAGCCTGATCCGGGTCATGATAATAAATGGGCCAGCTATTTTCCCACATGGGCATTCCGTCATCATAAACTGCGTCAAATTCTCCATCTTCATCAAGATCCCAGGGCTGCATAGGCATATCATCATTAGGGTCTGCACCCTTGGGATAGATATCCTGGAAGCTGAATTCATGAGTTGTGAGATCAAATGTCCAACGCTTGGGATATATCTGGTTCCAGCCAGGATAGTAGTATCCAGGACCTGTGCCACTATCGAACGTGATCCCCATGCTTCCGGCAAAACTTATTGTGGTATAATCTTCATTCCACACCAGATTAAAGTGACCGGAATGAATGATGTCCTGTTTGCAAATATAAGGAATATCGGGTGTTCCGGCGTCGCTATATAGATAGTATAGCGAATCTGTTTCTGTATCGATATAGGTAGGATTTTCCTGTTCAAATGATGCCGGAGCAGTGTACATCTCAAAATCGCCTTCCCCATAATTTTCGTTTATTAAAACTAAAAGTTCATCATCCTGATAACCATTAATATCACTGTGGGCAAGATAACCGAACATAATGACAATATTTTCATGTACGGCAAAGGATATCTGAGGACGAGCCCATTCCGGGTCTTCCGCATTCCAGGCATCCATCTGCTCTACTGTACGAAAAGTCCACTCCAGTGTGCTTTGTGCTTCTAAGTCTGCAGAAGTGAAATCTGCATAAGCTATCAATTCATTTTCTGAGGGAAGAGCTTCTGAGCCATGAGAAGTAGTTGAATTCATGGCAGCCACATACACGCGACGGTGGTCTGGCAGTGGTGAAGGTCCAATATCAATTTTGGGCCAGATAAAGGAGTCATCATCAAATGGATAAGTGCCATTTTGCTGCAATTCCTCACAATCCAGCAGAGTATAAGCTGGTGAGAGCCATAAGCCTGGAGACTGGATTATATGATAAAGATCATATAGAAATATGCAATCAGAGGAAGATTGGTGAAAACTCACAAATACATTGCCTGTTGCGGGATCGACCACACTATCGCCATATCTGCCTTCACAACCTACACCGGCAGAAGTGGTAACTACGCCGGATTCATTTACGTAGGAATACGAAAGGTTATGAATGCCGCCGGTGCTTTCAGCCGTGCGATAAACCAGATAAGTACCCCCGCCCATATTATCTGGCTGAGCGGAAACTGTTAGTGCAGTATAGGCATGGAAATAATCATAATAACTGTTTAACAGGTCAACGGGCTCCACTCCCCATTCCCATTCAGGAACGTATCTTGAACGATCGATACTGGGAATTGGTGTGGTTGGTGCTTCTGCGGGTGTTTTTCGCTTATCATCTACCCTGAAATCGGTAGCGTAAACGCAAAACATAATACTCGCTAAAGTTAAAATCAAAACTAATTTCTTCATATCTACTCCTTGAAAATAATTCACGTTAATAATTTATAATTTTACTGAATTCTGACAAGTAAAATGTTATCATTATTATAACAATCTTTGATTAGCTTTAGAATCCCGCTTAGATATTTTTACAAATATCAGTAAAAATATTCCTGTTATTGCCGGTAATATATTACTTAGAAAAAATATAAATAGTGAACAGGCGACAGCAATTTCTTGCGAGATTTCTATAGTAGGATAGATTTTTATTGCCAGATATTCCCTTATGCCTAAGCCAGATACGGTAACAGGAATAAGATTGGCAAATTGAACAAGAGGTACACTTTTAACTGCATTATAAAAACTGAAATATAAAAAACTATTAAAAAATATATAGTATTGAAATATTGTTAGAGTATTGATCATAATTTGTATAAGCAGAACAGGCATCAAAGTCTGACGATATTTATGCAGATATTGCTGGAATATTTTTTTATCCGGAGAAATGGTAAAAAGCACAAAGGGCAGGCAGAGGGCAAGGACAGGCAAAAGAAGTTTCAGATAAAGAGCCAGATTCTCAAAATATAAACCAGCTGCTATACTGGCAAAAAATATCAGGCACCAGCTTTGGATAAATTTTTCGTAGGTGATAGAAACAAAGGAATCGCGTCTGCGGGAGGGGATAAAAAACATTCTGCCGTACACGCCAACGCCACCGGGAGACAGCATCCTGAAGGTAATACCAGCAAAAAAAGACAGTATCTTATCTTTGTTTTTCATCTTTAGATCGGGGATAAGCCTCAAAAAAGTGTTCCAGTTTACATATTGCAATCCGATTTTCATAAAACTTACCAGCAAAAGAATAAGTATTATGGAGACCTCGAGATTTTTTATGATTTCATTAATTCGGCTTAAATCAATTTTTCTTAGCACCAGATATAGTATTGCCAGCGTGAGAGGATATTTCATTATCCTCAATATTTTATTTAATCTCTCATCTATCTTCATACTTTTCCTTCTGTCTTTAAATATTTACTTAACTGGCACAGAATTCCCTGGCACTAAAAAACAGGCAAGTTAAAATCAAAATTGCTATTTAAATTGACAAATTAGACTATGGCAGGTGAATGACTCATGCATAATTTGAAAGAGATTGAAGGAATATTATATTTTAGAGCCAGGAATAAAGCCATTGTGAGCGAAGATCCCTATAGCACGACGGCAGATGAGCACATAGTACCTGTTCAGATGGTCAATAGATATCATCTGGAAGAGGGTGCTCGGATAAGATTCCTGCGTAGGGGTAATAACCAGGTAGAGATCACCTCAATTAATGGTAAAAATCCTCATGAATATACAAATCGGCGACGCTTTGAAAAGCTAATTGTAATCAATCCTGAGAAAAAATTTGATCTTGATGATTCTAATGATCAATCTTTGAGGATGCTTGATCTTATGGCGCCTCTGGCAAAAGGTTCACGTGCCTTGATAATTTCTCCGCCACGAGCCGGAAAGACAATTTTGCTGGAAAAGCTTGCCTGCCATTTTGCTAAAGATAGTTCATTACGAACTGTTATGTTTCTCATTGATGAAAGGCCCGAAGAGATCACTCATTTAAAAAGAGTTACAAATCTCCCCATCTTTGCCAGTTCAATGGACAGATCAAGCAGTAAACATGTCCAGCTTGCAGATCTGCTGGTAAAAAATATTCGTCAGGAAGTGGAATCCGGCAATGATATTGTGGTGCTGCTGGACAGCCTCACCAGATTGGGCAGAGCTCATAATCTGAGAGACAGTAATTCCGGCAGTAAAATATTATCAGGAGGGCTTGGTTCTCAGGCTTTGCAAATTCCGCGAAAGCTATTTGGTACTGCCAGGAATATAGAAGAAGGTGGTTCGTGCACGATAATTGCTACTATACTCCATCAAACGGGTTCCAGGATGGATGAGATGATCTTTCAAGAATTTAAAGGTACCGGGAATTGCGAGATCATGCTTGACCGCAGAATGGCAGAATTAAGATTATTCCCTGCTCTTGATATTGCCCAAAGTGGCACAAGGCGTGAAGAATTGTTTCGCTCAGAAGAATCACTTGAGCAGATCAATAAATTGCGGCGCAAACTTGCCAGCGATGATAATGAATCAGCTCTAAGAACGCTGCTTAACGCTTTAGAAAAATATCCGCGAAATCAAAATCTGCTTTCCGGACTATGATAAGAAATATTGCTGCCAGCTCCGGCTTCAGAAATCAGGTATAGAGACCAGACTGCATCTCAAATTTTTATTCAGATTGAGTTGAAGTGGGCAGTGCCTGTTTACATTTTGCAGAGATATACATCAGCATGAGAAATAGATATATTGCTTTAATTCTGCGATATGTACAAGAGATCGTCTATGTCGGCATTGGGTATATAATTGTGGTATATTTTTTTAAAGATGCCCTCTTTTTTAATTTCATCGAGAGTAGTTTGCCATCCTTTAACAACTTGTGGAGGTGTACCTTTTGATATGGCAATATAGAAATAGGTTTTCTCCACGGTGAATACGGGTTCAAGGTCATCTAAAGTATATTCCGTTTTGTTTAAAATCTCACTAATAGTAATATCAGTGAAAATGGAAAGCTGCACCTCACCATTCATTAGCTGTTTGATATTATCAACAGGATCGGCAGAGCTCAGCAGATTATTAAAGCCTTCATTGATTAGATGCTGTTCTGTAAACCAGTCTGTAGTAGTGGCAATAGCATTTATCTTTTTTGCCTCAGCAAGGTTGTCTATTGTGATCTGCGAGCCTTTTTTTGCGTAAAGAATAGAAGTGTTTTTACCAACGGGACCAACCCACTGGAAAAGATTTTCTCGCTCTGCGGTGCGTTCTGCGCTAAAGAGTATCACATTTGGCTGCAGTAAAGCCATATTATAAGCATTTTTCCAGGAGGTGAGTTTTATATTAGCCGGAACGTCAAGTAGGGTGGCTATTTCTCTCACGATATCAGTAACAAAACCAGACGGATCGCCATTTTTCATAAAAGTAACGGGTGGATATTCTTCTGTGATCATCATTAAAGTGCCGGGGGGCACTTCATTGGGCAGCCATTTTGTATATATTTTGTCAAATATGCCTTCACTCTTCATCTCGTCTAAAATCATTTGCCATTCATCCACTATTAATACAGAAGTACCCTTAGAAAAGGCAATATAGGCAAGATCCGTTGAAAGTGTGAATACTTCTTCCAGATCATCAATAGATACTATGTTTTTTTTCAGGTATTCACTGATAGTAGTATTACTGCTCACCATAGCATCGACTTCGCCATTTAGCATTTTTTTTAGTGCCACATCCTCACTTGTGCAGCTATGAATATTCTGGAAGCCTTCTTTGATGAGCACTTGTTCATTATAATAGTCCTTCACTGTGGCAATGCCGCTGATTTTCTTTAAATCTTCAAGATTTGACGCAGTAATATTGGAGTGTTTCAAGGCATATATATTGGTATTAATTACTGCAATAGGACCTACCCATTGCAAATGTTCCTTTCGTTCAGGAGTGAGCACCGTAGAGAACAATGCCATGTTTTTTTCAGCAAGTGCCTCCTTATAACCGGCTTCCCAATTAACAAGATAGATTTCCTTTTTTATATCCAATCTGCTGAAGATTTCTCTCACTACATCCACGGCTAAGCCACGAAGCTCACCACCTTCTTCAAAATTGAGGGGCGGATAATTTTCTGTGAGTATTCTCAATTCTTCAAAATCACCGGCAAAGAGGGGACAACTTTGGTATAGACCTGAAAACAGTATGATAAATAAAAGGATAATTTTGCTGAAATATCTCATGATTTCCTCGCTATTTAATTTTTTAAAAAGTAATGGCGGAGAGTCAGGGATTCGAACCCTGGGTACGCGAGGCGTACAACGGTTTTCGAGACCGCCCCGTTCGACCACTCCGGCAACTCTCCGCATTATCTTTTTTTGGCAAAATAGTTCTTAAGTATCTGGGAACATTCATTTTCCAGAATTCCTCCCGTTACCTGAGGATTATGATTAAGTCTTTTATCCTGCAGGATATGATATAAAGAACCAGCCGCTCCGGCTTTGGGATCACGGCAGCCGTAGACAATTTTTCCCAGCCTGCTCAGCACGATAATACCGCAACACATTATGCATGGCTCCAAGGTAACGTAGAGTGTATAATTGTAAAGAAATTTCTTACCTTCTGCCAGTGCTTTTTCTATGATAATTTTTTCTGCATGTGCCAGAGGATCAGCATTATGCGAAGTATGATTAGCAGCTCGGGCAATAATGAGGTTATTTTTATCAACGAGTACAGCCCCCACCGGTATCTCATCGAGCTTCTCAGCATTCTGAGCCTCAGCGAGGGCTATTCTCATAAAGTGTTCATCGATATTCACTAATCACTTGATTTAAGATATTTGTAGTAATCGGAGTCTGTAGTCATTATCATCGTGCTTTTATTATCGATTGTAATTTTATAAGTATCAAGTGTCTTCATAAATTCGTAAAAGTCCGGGTCTTGTTTATAGGCATTAGCATAGATATCGATAGCATTGGCATCAGCTTCACCGATTATCTGCTGGGCTGTTTTATAAGCTTGAGATTCTATGTTATCAAGTTCCTTTTTCATTTTACCGCGGATTTCTGCAGCCGCCCCTTCGCCGGCAGAGCGGTACTTGGCAGCAATTTTATTACGTTCCGAGATCATCCGGTCATATACTTTGAGTCTCACTTCTTCATTATAATCCAAGCGTTTGATTTTGAGATCTACCAGCTTGATGCCATATTGACTAATTTTTTCTGAACTTTCACTAAAAATCTCATCTTCAACCCCAAGTCTCCCTATCTGGATATCATCATCAAGCCTGATCTCATCTTCCGTACTTTCTTCATATTCCGAGGTGAATTCCATCTTTCTGCCTGAGGTACGCACGATTTCGAGGAGTTGGTAGGAGGATATCACATCCCGGCTTGTCCCCGAAAGAATGTCATCAAGTCTGCCATGGGCAAAAATCTCTTCACGCGTTGTCTGATAAAATTTCAATGGGTCAACAATCTCCCAACGGGCATAGGTATCTATCCAGATATAGCGTTTATCTGAAGTGGGTATCTGCTTTGGGTCACCATCCCATTCAAGTAATCTCTTTTCAAAGAAATTCACTTTCTGGATAAAGGGAATTTTAAAATGCAATCCGGCATTATTTATTGCCTCGCCTATAGGCTCACCAAATTGGGTGATTATCACCTGGACACGCTCATCAACAATGTACAGTGAATTTAAGAGAATTATAACCGCCAGAATCAGGATAATTAACAGTGTTCTTCCTTTCATTTGATCACCCCCTTATCAAGATTAAGAAGGGGTAACACACCCTCCAGATCATCATCGACTATATAAATTTTATCAAGATTAGGGATAATATCCTGCATAGTTTCCAGATACAGGCGTCTGCGAGTAACAGCTTTGGCGTTTTTATATTCGCTGTAGATTTTGGAAAATCGATCTGCGTCTCCCTGTGCTCTATTTATCCGGTTTATTGCATAACCATCTGCTTCCTGAATTGTCTGTTTTGCTTTACCTTCTGCCTCGGGAATAACGCGGTTATATTCCTGCCAGGCATTATTTATGATGCGCTCTCTGTCCTGCTTGGCAGAATTTACGTTGTTAAAAGCAGGCTTCACTTTATCTGGAGGATTTACATTTTGGAGATTGACAGTAACTATCTCCACACCTGTCCCATATTCATCCAAAGCTTTCTGCATGCTGATGGAAGCAAGATCATTGATCTCTTTACGTGAGAGCACAATCACCTCATCAACGCTGCGATCTCCCACGATTTGACGTACCGTTGCTTCTGAAACGTCACGGATAGTGCTTTGAATATCTCTGACGTGAAAGAGATACTGAACGGGGTCTTTAATTCGATATTGAATGATCCATTCTACATTGGCAATATTCAAATCTCCTGTGAGCATAATGGATTCGGTGCTGTAATCACGCGAAGAATAACTCGATTTAACGCCTGGGTGGATGGTTCTGAAGCCAAATTCCTCTTTAAATACGTGGGTAACTTTTACTTTTGTGAGTTTATCTACTCCAAAGGGGATCTTAAAATTAAGTCCCGGGTTTGTGATTGAATGAAATTTGCCAAATCTCTGGATAACGCCAACTTCTTCGGGGTTTACCGTATATAAACCCGTGGCAAAAAGTATGAGCACGAGAACAATGATAATGCCAAAGACTACCTTTCTTGGTGAGAACATGGGCATAACATCTTTTTTAACTTTTACTTCTTCAAAATCAGGCATATATTCTCCTTTGTTAATTAATCAGCCTAGTTTGATGAAATACATAAATGGCTAAAATATAGTCAAGATAAATCTAATAATCTTCCTGAGGTGTCCTGGTTATCAGTTCTACATCAGCAGGATTGACTTTTATACAGATAGCCTGCTGGATAAGATGAATGCCAACGATAACTTGCCCCGGATAATTTGCATCTATTACGAGTCCTTCAATACCGGCATAGGGACCATTGATGATTTGCACGGTATATCCTTCTTTAACAAACGCGTGGGGTGTGAATGGGACATTCTTATTTAGACTTTGATATATATTACTCAAATCATAAAGCAGTTCCTCTTCATCCGGCACCTTGATAAACCGCACAATTGAGCCTGAGCGCAAAAGCAGAGATTTATCTGCAGGTGAACATTTCACAAATATATAGCCAGAGAAAAGTGGAATTTTGAACATGACTTTTCTATTATTGTATTCACGGACACTATCGTAGAGTGGCAGATAATAGTTTACAGCATTTTTTTGGCAATAGCTGGCGAATTTTTTTTCCCAGCGTGGTTTTGTATGGATCACAAACCAGCTATTAGAAGAATCGGAGGGCTCGAGCCCTCCGAATAATTGAATAATCTCCAATTGATTATTGGTGGACATAGTTTAGAGTTTTATTACGTTCGGGAATTTGTCCTTGATAGCATAGCGAGTATCCAGAATGAGATTTGATCTTTGCGCGATATCCTGATAATCATAGCTTGTGTGGTCTGTGATTATGATCACAAGGTCGTATTTCTCCAAGTCGGTTAAGTCCACAGCTTCATAATCTTTGCCGGTGCGTTCATTATGAAAAACGGGGATATGAGGATCATTATAGAAAAAGTCTGCCTTATTTTCTTCGAGCAGCTTGATTATCTCGTGAATAGGAGATTCTCTGGCGTCTTCAATATCTCTTTTATAGGCGGCACCCAGAAGCAGTATCTTTGCTTTGGAAATGGCAATACCGCTTTTGTTAAGAAGATGTTGCGCCTTAGTGATCACAAATGATGGCATAGCATTATTAATTTCACCAGCCAGTTCAATTAATCTTGTATGATAATTAAATTCCCGCGCTTTCCAAGTGAGATAAAACGGGTCTAAAGGAATGCAGTGACCACCGATACCTGGACCAGGATAAAAGGGCATAAAGCCGTACGGTTTCGTTTTAGCAGCCTCAATCACTTCCCAGATATCTATCCCCATTCTGTTGCAGAGTATGGTCATCTCATTTGCAAGAGCAATGTTAATATTACGAAAGGTGTTTTCATAGATTTTTTCCATTTCTGCTACCTGGGGAGAGGAAACAAGATGGACGGGAGCATCCAGGATTTCTTCATAGAATACGCGTGATACTTCATTGCAATTTTCGGTAACTCCGCCCACTACTTTAGGCGTATTATAGGTTTTATAACTTGCATTCCCGGGATCAACGCGTTCAGGAGAAAATGAGACAAAAACATCTTTTCCAATAACAAGACCTTCTTTTTCCAGAGCAGGGACTACAATTTCGTTGGTTGTGCCCGGATAGGTAGTTGATTCCAGAATCACCAAAGCTTCGTGGCTCACATTTGGAGCAAGAGAATTGATCGCAGAGCATACGTAAGATGAATCAGGCTGCTGGTATTTATCCAGGGGCGTGGGGACTGCAATAAGAATCACATTTGCCTGTTTAAGTGATTCATAATTATCTGTTGCAGAGAGCAATTTTTTATTTACAAGATCTTTTAGTTCGTTATCATCCACGTCGCCAATATAATTGACACCGCTATTAACGCTTTCTACTGCGTGTTTGCTGGTATCGATACCTATGACCTTGAAGCCGGCTCTGGCTACGGTCACTGCCATAGGAAGCCCCACGTAACCCAGTCCTATTACGCCTACCACTGCTCTGTGATTTTTGATCTTCTCTATTAAATTTTTCACATATTTCTCCTTCACCGATTCCTAATATCTATAATGTTCCGGTTTATAAGGACCATTCTGATGAACGCCGATATAATCCGCCTGCTTGTCTGTGAGCTGTGTAAGATGCACACCAAGTTTATCCAGGTGCATCCGAGCTACATCTTCATCAAGTTTTTTCGATAGCCTGTAAACCCCGATCTCAAGCTCTCGTTCATAAATATCCATTTGAGCCATCACTTGATTTGTAAAGGAATTGCTCATCACGAAAGATGAATGACCGGTTGCATTACCAAGATTAACTAATCGTCCTTCCGAAAGTAGAATTATTGATTTATTACCACCGGGCATAACGATTTCATCAACCTGTGGTTTAATATTCCTTTTTTCTACACCAGGTACAGCATAGAGCTGTGAAACCTGGATTTCGTTATCAAAATGCCCGATATTACAGACAATAGCCTTATCTTTCATCATAAGCATCTGGTCAGATGTGATCACGTCACAATTACCGGTAGCTGTCACAAAGATATCAGCCTTGGTGAGCACTTCTTCGAGCCTGAGCACTTCAAAGCCCTCCATAGCTGCCTGCAGAGCGCAAATAGGATCAATTTCCGTGATCACGACCCGGGCACCAAAACCCGTCATAGAACGGGCACAACCTTTGCCCACATCTCCATATCCGCAAACAACCACGAGTTTGCCGGCTATCATAATATCTGTAGCTCGCTTGATGCCATCTGCCAGGGATTCACGACAACCATATAGATTATCAAACTTGGATTTTGTCACAGAATCATTTACGTTAATTGCCGGAAAGAGCAAGGTGCTATCTTCAAGTTGTTTATATAACCTGTGCACTCCGGTGGTAGTTTCTTCCGAAACGCCTCGCAGATGATTTGCTATCTGCTGCCATCTTTGGGGAAATTGTTCCATATCAGCCAGGACAGTTTTTTGCAGGGTGGCAAATTCTTCGTTTGTAGTAGTAATATCAGGAAGTTTGCCGGATATCTGATACACTTTTTCCAGGCGTACGCCCTCATGAACCATCAAAGTGGCATCACCACCATCATCAACTATGCTGTGCGGTCCTTTGCCATCCTGCCAGATCAATGCCTGTCTGGTGCACCACCAGTATTCCTGCAAGGTTTCACCCTTCCAGGCAAATACTGGTATTCCCGCTTCCACCATAGCTGCAGCCGCATGATCCTGAGTAGAATAGATATTGCAACTGCACCAGCGGATATCGGCGCCCAAAGCAGCGAGAGTTTCAATTAGAACTGCGGTTTGTATAGTCATATGGAGGCTGCCCATTATGCGTTTTCCAGCAAATGGTTTCTCCTTGCCATAGCGTGACCGCAGTTCCATCAAACCTGGCATTTCACTTTCTGCCAGACGTATTTCATGTCTGCCAAAATCCTTGAGACTTGTATCTCTGATCTTGAAATCCATAAATTCTCCGTTTATAATTTAGCGGTTCCTGTCGTCTCTGCGATTATCTCTACGATCGCTACTGCTTCTTCTATCGTTTCTATCGTTTCTATCGTTTCTGCCTGAGGGATTGTATGGTCTTCTGCTGCTGTCGGAACCTGGTCTTGGACTGGTATTTCTATCTCTGTAGCTACTTCCGCCACTCTTTCCGCCGCCTGAATCTGTTGAAGAACCGGGTTTTGGTTCCGGATTTCCGGGAATACCCACCATTGATAAGCGATATTTGCCATTTTCACTTTCCAGAAGTTTAACTTTTACTTCATCGCCAACTTTGACTACATCTTCAGTTTGGTTAATGCGGGAATGATGAAGCTTGCTAATATGCACGAGACCTTCTTTCATACCATTCATAAATTTCACCAGTGCACCAAATCCTTCGGTACGGAAGACCGTGGCATCATAAATCACACCAATTTTGGGCTCTTCTACAATAGAAAGGATCATCTTTCTGGCTTTATCTATAGAATCCACATCGGGCGATACTATATTGACAATACCATCATCATCTATATTAATATCCACACCGGTTTCTTCAATGATCATCTTAATGGTTTTTCCACCTGAACCAATTACGGCTCCGATCTTGTCCTGACTAATAGTGATAGATTCTATGCGAGGTGCATAGGGTGAAAGCTCTGTTCTTGGTTCCGGGATCAGTTCTACTATCTTATCAATGATATGGAGACGGGCTACCTTGGCTTTTGCCAGCGCCTGTGCCATGATATCTTTTGTGATGCCCTCTATTTTTATATCCATCTGAATTGCTGTGATTCCGTCAACCGTTCCTGTCACTTTGAAATCCATGTCGCCCAGATGGTCTTCCAAGCCCATTATGTCCGTGAGCACCACAAAATCTTCACCTTCCATGATAAGCCCGTTGGCAATGCCGGCTACGGGTTTCTTAAGCGGTACGCCGCCAGCCATCATTGCAAGGGTGCCGGCACAAACTGATGCCATCGATGAAGAACCGTTTGATTCTAAAATCTCTGAGACCAGACGAAGGGTGTAAGGAAATTCTTCTCTCGTGGGTATCATGGGCTCTAAGGCGCGTTCTGCCAAGGCTCCATGACCGAGCTCGCGTCTGCCGGGTCCACGCATAAAACCCGCCTCTCCCACACTAAAGGGAGGAAAATTATAATGCAGATAATATCTCTTCTTGTATTCTTCTTCTAATCCGTCTATGATCTGCACGTTTCGCTCAGAACCCAGAGTGAGCACTACAAGTGATTGCGTTTCGCCACGCGTAAATAGTGCCGAACCATGCACATAGGGTAAGATATCTATTTCGCAGGTGATTTCACGAATATCATCCAATCCGCGACCATCTACTCTATGATGATTATGCAAAATCGCCTGACGGACAAATTTCTTGATTATTTGCTCAAAGGCTTTTTTGTAGTACCTTGTTTGTGCAAGATTGGTTTCTTCATCATCTTCTTCGCTATAGCGCAGAAGCATTTCTGCTTCTAGGCTTTCAAAGGCAGATTGACGCTCCAGCTTGCCTTTTATATTGGCTGCTTCGCTGATTTTTGTTCCGAAATCATTGTCTATTCTCTTGATAATATCTTCCGGTGTGATATCAAGCTCAATTGCCATCTTTTCTTTGCTTACGCCTTCGGCAAATTCAAGCTGCATGGCTACTAGTTCTTTGATAGTTTCATGCCCGACATAGATGGCTTCTGTGATAGTGGCTTCGGTAAGTTCATTTGCTCCGGCTTCAATCATCACTATTGAGCTCTCGGATGCTGCTACATCAAGAACCAGGCTTGATGTTTCCAATTGCTCTACCGTGGGATTTATTATGATTTCTTCGCCCAGTAATCCTACTGTAGTACCCGCTAAAGGTCCGTTAAATGGAATATCTGATATAGTTAGAGCTGTGGAGGCACCTAATATCCCAAGGGCATTGGGATCATTTATCTGATCATAAGATAGCACCGTGATCACCACGTGAACAGCATTCCTGAAACCATCAGGGAATAGAGGGCGAATTGCCCTGTCTATCAATCTGGCAGAAAGCGTCGCCTTTGTAGAAGGTCTTGCTTCACGCTTAAAGAAACCTCCCGGTATCTTACCGGAAGCATAATATTTCTCCACAAAATCTACTGTGAGCGGAAAGAAATCCTGCCCCTCAGATACACTCTGTGATGCTGTGGCAGTTACAAGAATACTTGTTCCGCCGTAGGTCATAAATACTGAGCCACCGGCTTGCTTTGCCATGCGACCCGTTTCAAGAGTTAGTTCTCGTCCGGCTATCGTCTTCGTAAGCCGTTTAATTGCAAAATTATGCACTTTTTTCTCCTTCTTTTGTGCCAGGGCGATAAGAAGCAATAGGCTAAAGCCATTATCTTAAAGATTTAGCTTATTGCTCACTACCCCCTGAGCTGGTTAATTAAAATGGGGGAAATTGAATTCCCCCCGCATCTCCATCTATCGTCTCAGTCCTAATCGCTTGATTATCTCACGATAACGATTAATATCTATCTTCGCAAGATAATCCAGAAGACGTCTGCGTCTCCCAATTAATTGCAAGAGACCACGCCGGGTGTGAAAATCTTTGGCGTGAACCTTAAGGTGTTCCGTAATGTCTTTAATACGGTAACTTAATAGAGCGATTTGAACCTCTGGTGATCCAGTGTCTGACTCATGGAGTTTAAACTCTACCATGATAGCCTGTTTGGCTTCGGGTGATAATGCCATGCATTCCTCCTTATATTATTATATTATGTCAAAAAATATTATCCCTCCTGCTTGTAAAGGTTTTTTTATCTTCCTGTCTCTAAATCTCATGTTTTCCTTATGTTTCTAATTTCTTTAGTATCAGTAAAAAACCGCTCGCCTGAGCAGAACGAATACCGATTCGGGCTAATACTTCGAGAATCCTTTTAATAAAGGGGTTTTTAATTTTGCCACTGAAGATTGGCAGATTGCGGTAATAAATTTTGCTGGTTATGTAATTACCCTTGATCACGCCGAAACTCAAAGGATGCCTGTTATCCCATTCTCCGTCGAGATATTCCAGTATCGCCTGTGGCGGATAGGGTCTTATGTGGCTTAGGTCATTATAAAAATGCGGTGACATCAATGGAGCCTGCAGACACATTATTCCACCAGGCTTAAGTATCCTGTCCATCGTATTAATAAGTTCCCATGCTTCTTCGGGATAAAGGTGCTCTATCATATGGCTGCAATGCACGCCATCATAGCTTTGGTCTTTGCAGTTGAGCTGAAGTGCGTCTTCTTCGGTTACATTATATCCCATGGTCCTGCAATATTTCACAGCTTCGGAATTACTGTCTATACCGGAGATTTTTTCCGGTGCAATTGAGATAAATCTGCCGTCGCCGCAACCGATATCTATAATAGATTCGCAATTTTGCAAGTAATCCCAGGCTTTTTGATCCAGAATTTGTCTTGTATCATAAGAAACGTGCTGTTTCAGCAATTTCCTGATCTTCATTAATTTTTCCTCCGTAAATGATGAATTGTAATTTCTCCTGCACAATTTAACCGCAACGGCAAGCCGGAAGTGCCGGCTCCTCGTGATGTATAACCCTGCAAGTATTTATATTTCCAACGCCCCCTCATAAATTTGAATGGGGAACGGCTGTTTGATATTAATGGAATTTCTCCAGGCAGGCATAATTGACCGCCATGCGTATGACCGCAGAGATAGAGATCAAAGCGGGATAAGGCAGCTTCTCTGAAATATTCCGGACTGTGCACCAGGAGAATTTTAAAAATTTCTTTTGTGAACCTCTTTCGGAGATCAAAAAGTCTACCGGAGCGGTAAAAATGCACATCATCAAGCCCGGCTATCAGAATTTTGTCGCTTTCTCTCTGTAATTGTATAGTTTCATTATAAAGGATTTTCAAGCCTGCTGCTGCCACGTTATCTTCTGTGTATTGTAGATAATCATGATTTCCTAAAATGCCCAAAGCTGGGTATGATGCCAGATTTGCCTGGGTGATTATGGGTTCTATAAGGTGCAATATCTGTTCTTTTCCACTATGAATATTATAGCGGTAATCCCCCGTGAAAACGCAAAGATCATATTTTACCTTCCGCATAAGAGCTGGCAAAATTTCTGCAAGTTCCGGCAAGCCATCCAGATGCAGATCGCTTAGTTGTAATATCTTAAAACCATCAAAGCTTTCCGGGAGATTGTAAAAATCCCAATTCTCATGACGGATTTTCAATGACAGCGCATTTTTATGCCACTTTTCATAGATACCGCTAAGGTGCAGCATTTTTTTGAAAAGACCGTAAAGGAAGGGAATATTCTCAATATAAAGCGTTTTGTTCTTTATATCCAGCATACCATCGCCGCAGTGCCTTTCTTTCTTTAGTCTCTCGCTCAAGCTGTGTTCCAATTTATTCTATTCCTCTCAATATTTCCGGCAGCATCAGCTATACTTGATCATATCCAGAAAACTCTCAATCCGCAATCTGCTGCGAGGATCAAGCCTGCCCGGTTGATCACCTTCCAGAGTAAGTACCGGGATATTCAGGTATTTTCGGATTAATACATTGTCTATCTGTCTATGACAAAAGCTTTGTGTATAACTGATCACGCCATCAAGTTTTCGCCGCTTTACTTCTATTTTGATATCCTTTAGTCTTTCATTTATCGTGTAAGGATAAGTGTAATGCCAGTATTGGTCAATGATATCTTCTTTCAGCCCGGGCATGGCGAATTGACGCTGGATTTCATTATAAACCAGATAGACGTCCTGCGATTCCAGGTATTCATAGAAATCAGAAAATATGGGTGGTACACCGAGGAATCCCAGTTTTATTTTTCTTTTCCGGGGCTCTCTCTGGCTTGCCTGAGCCAGAAACTCATCAAGCTCTTTTTCATATTGCTCGCTGTCTCCATTAAAATCACTGGCGCTCACCAGCCATAGATGATTTTCAGCGCCACTAACCTTGCCGTCTTTCCAGGTAAGTTCATCAAGATTGACAAGTTTACGGCGGATTCTATCAAGATCAAGCTTGATTGACCTGGTCTGATGGCGGGTAACTCCAAAATCGCTCTCTAATCGCTCTATCTCCTTAGATAATTTTGCCCGGTCGTGGTCGAAGGGAAAAGAAAAATACAAGATGTCTTTGCCTATATCCGCCAAGGTCATAAGCAGACTATGCGTATTGGAGCAATCTCCCTGTATTATTCCCATTATTGCTTCTATATCGGAATCCAGCACAACCCCATAAATCCCTTTTATCCAGGAACATATACTATGCGGATAGCCCTGATGCTCTGCTTTCTGGATATATCGCAAGCTTTCCTTTGTGATAAAGATATTATTCAAATCCAGAGGTGTATGTCCCGCTGCTATTAAAGGTTCTATAGGAAAGCTCGTTGTGAAACCTATTTTCATCTATCTCCCTTATTCACATTTCTGCAAATATTCTGTTTCCTTTGTCTCAATCTGTTTCAGCAAGTCCTGCCGGTAATGCAATAACAGGTCATGCTCCGTTTTTAGCTGCATGAATTTTTCCCTGTCCTCATATACTTCCCGTTTGCCATAAGCTTCTTCAAGTTCGGCTATCTTTGTGCCCATATCACGCTCCTTTTCCTGGAGCTCACTTATTTCGCAGAGAATGCGGGAAAGAATCTGCGGGTTCACCTTTTTTTCTTTTGGCGTTCTGGTATCTAATATCTCTTTTTTATTGCTGGATAAGAACATCTCATTAGTGAAAACTTCTTCGATGTCCTTACTCACTTCCTGGATTGCATGATCTTTAAACAGCCAGATTTTATTTGCTACCCGTTTGATAAAATAGCTGTCATGCGATACGAATATCACGGTTCCCTGATAATTCTGAAGAGCTTTTTCCAGCTCTTCAATAGTATTTATATCCAGATGATTTGTCGGCTCATCAAGAATCAAAAAATTGGGTTGCTGCTGTATGAGACGGGCAAGATAGAGCCGTGCCTTTTCGCCCCCGCTAAGAACCTTAACAGATTTCTCCACATCATCACCAATGAAGGAAAACCTTGCCAGCCAGTTAAGTACTTTCCCCCGTTCAGCTCCAGGCATGAGATTTTGCATCGTGTTATAGACATCTAATTTCTCATCCAATTCCGTGTGCATCTGGTCATAATATCCAATATTAAGGCTGGCTCCTCTCTTGCATCTGCCGGACAGTGGCGAAAGCTCCCCCATTATACAGCGGAGAAGCGTAGTCTTACCACTGCCGTTTTCGCCTACTAAGGCTATTCTGTCACGATAGTGAATATGCAGATTAAGGTCTTTTGCCAAAACATTATCTCCATAACCCAGGCAGGCATTTTCGAAGATAAAAACGTCATTTCCGCTTCGCTGAGAACTGCTGAATGATAGGTCTATCCGTCTTTCATCCTGCGGCTTGGTGACAATATCAAGCTTATCAAGCTGCTTGAGACGGCTTTTTGCCTGATTAACTTTTTGACCTGCCATATTACGGGCAATAAAATCTTCGGTCTCACGAATAAATTTCTGCTGTCTTTTATATGCCCTGTTTTGCGTCAAGTGGCGAGTTGCCCGGTCTGCTTCCCAGGTGGAATAATTTCCATGCGTGAGGGTTATT
Organism: uncultured Candidatus Cloacimonadota bacterium; assembly: GCA_964604155.1. GTDB lineage: Bacteria > Cloacimonadota > Cloacimonadia > Cloacimonadales > TCS61 > Stygibacter. The sequence continues at coordinate 29,633 of CAZRXY010000109.1, forward strand.
CGCATATTCCTGAGTTCTGCAATTTTATTAATTGTCTTATCAAGAAAATGCCGGTCGTGGCTGATTATTAAATAGGGTTTCTCCTGCTTAACCAGATAGTTTTCCAGCCAGTAGATCATAGTGAAATCAAGGTGGTTCGTAGGCTCATCAAGTAACATGATATCCTTCTCCGAAAGCAGAATACGGGCAAACTGAATGCGGGTTTTTTCACCTCCGCTAAAATCTGCTATGAGCCGATCCCATAACTGGGGCGGCAAGTTAAATCCACTAAGTACTATCTTCATCTCCGTAGCAAAATGATAGCCACCCATCTGATAGTATTGCTCTTCCAATTTCTCCAATCTCGTCAGGCTAACGCTGTCGTTATTCTGCTCCACTGCCTTTCTTGCCAGTTCCAGTTCTTTACCTGCCTGAAATATTTTTTCATTAGCAGAATTCACACATTCATAAAGCGTCTGTGATTCATCAAGCTCCACTTCCTGGCTTAAATAGGCGATCTTGAGATTCTTAGCCTGCATCACTACACCATGACGAGGCAAAAGACGACAGGAAAGAATATTGAACAAAGTGGTCTTGCCGCTGCCATTGGCACCCACCAGACCTATCCGGCTGTTATGCTCAAGCGTAAAGGAGATATTGGCGAAGATATCCCGATCCGCAAAATTATGACTTACATCCACTAAACTTATTAAACTCATCCGGCTATCCCGTTTTTCCTATCTATTTTTCACTTTCTCAATCGCAAAGTTTTTTACCCCGCCTATTTTTGTCAAACCTTCATTAACCGAGCACCCAATCACATTCTGACAACATCTCGGCAGACACCGAATATTTTCCGATTCTAACAACAAAGATCAATCTAACATTTTTTTGTTAGATTGATCTTTGTTGTTTTTGGTTGTGATTTCACGGGGGGTGGGGAGGGGGGATTTGGAG
>CAZRXY010000110.1:0-9437 GCA_964604155.1 uncultured Candidatus Cloacimonadota bacterium
CTGCACATGCTGCCATTCATCAGGCCAGCCAGCATTAGTGCTTGTATATGTAGCAATCGTAGTCCAATTCTGTCCATTATTTGATGAAATCTGAACAAATCCATAATCAGTACGTTCAGACCACCCACTGTAGTAATAGAAATTATGTTTGTGCCAGAAACTTAATTGTGGGGAAGTAATACCAGCAAAGCTGACTGGGGCTGATAAGATCAATTGAGTATCAAGAGCAGGTGAATTGCCGTACGGGCTGTCGTGCCAGCAGCCGCCTTCATAGCCGCCATCTTCTAATCTGTCCCAATAGAAAGTAGAATTCCAGTTTTCTCTGCTTAGCTCATCATCCATAGCGTCATAAAAAGGGAATGCAATAGTTTCAGTATTTTCGGCAATAGAAATATCATCAAGATACCAGCCATCCTGGACATTTAGCGAATTTGAGTGAAATTTAAAGCCAATTCTCAGATTTGCAGTTCCTATCCAGGGTGACAGATTAAATTTGTACTGCTTCCACTCAAGGTTCGCTGCGGAAAACTGGTCTGCCAGAGTCCAGGAAGATTCATTATTGCTGGAAATATATATCTGTCCGTAATCGCCTTCACCAAAGTGATAGTGCTGCCAGAAGCTGAGTTGCGGATTTACTGCCTGAGAGAGATCAATACCGGTTTTTACCCATATATCCTGATTATTGCTATGCAGAGTTCCGGGACTATCTGTAAGTGAATAATCTCCACTATAGGCATCATCATCAGCAAACGCCCAGGTTCCTTGAAAATCCCAGTTTTCCGTGGTTCCTTCGCAATCCTCAAAATAGGGATAATCCAGGTTCAAGGTCGTTACACTTAGCTCATTGCTGCCCGGATCATAGATATCTCCGTCATTTACTACATATATGCGGTAATAATAAGTTCTGCCAATCTCCAGACCTGTATCCGTGTAACTACTATCTGCCGGATCAGATAGAGTTGCTACCAGGGTGCTGTTTGTATTTGTCACTCCTGATGAGGTATTTCGATAAATTTCAAATCTATCGAATCCGGAATTGGGGCTTGCTAACCAGCTAAGCTGCACATTGTGTCTCTGAATATTGCTGATAGGCAAGAGCATTGCTGCTGCCGGCTGATCCTGGATTGCTACTTCATCTATAAACCAGCCATCTTGAGAACTGGTATATCTGTCATCAACATAGAAGCGAATAATAACATCTTCCCCACCATATGCCGAAATATCTATCTGCACATGATGCCACTGGTCGGGCCAGCCAGCACTGTAACTCTGATAGGCCCCGCCAATTGTCGCCCAGGTATGTCCATTATCAACTGATATCTGCACATATCCATAATCCCGGTAATTACTTTGGCTGCTATGATAATAAAAATGATATTTATGCCAGAAGCTTAGTTGAGGAGAAGTGATTCCGGCAAAGCTGATTGGTCCTGCCAGGATCAATTGTGTATCTATATTGGGCGAATTGCCATCCGGGCTGTCATGCCAGCAGCCGCCTTCATAGCCGCCATCTATCATTCTTGACCACTGGAAACTGGGGTTCCAGTTAATACTGCTGCTCTCGTCATCCATAGCGTCATAAAAGGGAAATTCGATAATTTGGGGATTTTCATCAATTACCAGATCATCAATATACCAGCCATCCTGGACATTAAGCGAATTTGAATACAGTTTAAAACCTATTCGCACGGAGGAATACCCAGCCCAGGGCGAGAGATTAAGCTTATACTCACTCCACTCAAGATCAGAAAGCATAAATTGATCTGCGGTAAACCAGCTTGTTTCATTATCCGTGGAGATATAGATATAGCCATAATCTCCTTCGCCAAAGTGATAATGCTGATAGAAAGTCAGTTGCGGGTTGACTGCATCTGATAAGTCAATACCCGTTTTTGCCCAGACATTCAGATTGTTTTGATGCAACCCGCCCGGACTGTCTGTTAATGAATAGCTTCCGGTATAAGCGTCATCTGCCGCAAATGCCCAATCTCCCTGCAAATCCCAGTTAATATCATCTCCCTCAAAATTCTCGGTAAAGGGATATCCGATATCTTCTGTGACAGCAGAAACCTCATTACTGCCGGAATCAAATATATTACCAGTATTTACCTGATAGACTTTGTAATAATAAGTTCTGCTGATCTCCAGTCCTGTATCAGTATAGTTCATCTGCTGCGGATCAGTAATTGTGGCTATCAGTTCTGCATTAGTAAGGCTGATTCCACTGGAAGTCCTGCGATATATTTCGTAACGGTCAAAGTTTTCTGTTGTATTTGCAGTCCAGTTCAATTGCATTGTATGCAAGCCGATATCGGAAGGCATTTGCAGGATGGAAGCTGCCGGCTGATCCTGTATTGCCACTTCATCTATATACCAGCCATCCTGACTGCTCGAATATCTATCATCGATATAGAACCTGATCAGAGCATCTTCTCCGCCATAGGGCGAAAGATCAATCTGCACATGATGCCACTGGTTTGGCCAGCCGCTACTGTAATTCTGATAAGCTCCACCCACATTTGTCCAGGTCTGACCATCATCGACAGAAATTTGCACATAGCCATAATCTCTATAACTACTGTTGCTGCTGTGATAATAAAAGTAATACTTATGCCAGAAACTAAGTTGGGGAGAAGTTATTCCGGCAAAGCTGATTGGTCCTGCCAGAGTAATATTAGTATCATAATTTGGTGAGTTTCCATTTGGACTATCATGCCAGCAGCCACCTTCATAACCGCCTTCTTCCTGCCAGTCCCAGTAACCCGTATTCATCCACATACTGTAGGTGCTTTCGTCATCCATCTGATCATAATAAGGATAATCTAACTCAGTTTCATTTTCTATAAACTGTACGTCATCAATGAACCAGCCATCCTGGGTTGTATTTGCATTAGTATAAAACCGGAATCTGATCTTCAGGTTATCCATGCCAACATAGGAAGACAGATCAAGATTCTTCTGCTGCCAGTCCAGTTGCGCTCCCGTAAGCTGGATCAATAATGTCCAATTGCTGCCGCCATCAGTAGACACTTCCACATAGCCGAAATCAGCAGTATCTATGTTATATCTCTGCCAGTAAGACAGCATGGGTCGCTGAGCTTGAGAAAGATCGACTGCTGTGCGCAAAGTTATATTCAGGTTGTGTCCGTAAAGTAAATAGGGACTATCCGCCATACAATGGTCACCACTGTTTGAGGTTTCATCCGTAATACCCCAGGGTAGATCATAATCCCAGTTAGACAAATCCCCCTCAAAATCATCTGTAAAAGGGAAGGTTACTCTTTGTGTTGTTCCTGATAGTTCATTGCTTCCGATACTGCGTTCACCGGTCTCGTTGACGACAAAAAGCTTATAAAAATAAGTTGTGCCGATATCAGCGCTTGTATCCGTGCAGTTTAACTGCTCCCTCACAGATATAGTATCGACTAATGTGCTGGCAGCACTCACTCCGGCAGAAATTGATCTACGAACTTCATAAAAGGCAAAATCATCATCAATACTCTCTGACCAGGTGAGATCAAACCCATGCAATGTGGGATATTCCAGACTATAAAAAATAACATCATTAGTTCGCTGCACATCTCTATCTGGAATAAATCCGTCACTAAATACTTGAGATGAAATAATTAAAAACAAAAATAAAAAAACTGCTTTTTTCATTTGACCCTCCATTGCTATTTTGCTTTCGCAAATATATTACATAGAGCAATTACTGATAACAATTCCAACTTGTCAACACATATATAGATATTTACATAGTAAATAGTATTTCATCGTAATATATACAATGCGTCAATACGTCACGTATTTAAGCAAATTATTGTATTTGATAATTTTAAGAGATATACCATTTAGTGACGATATGTCTCAATAGCAATTTAAGATATAATAGAAAGTAACGGTAGCTCTATCAATCCTTGAGTAGTTCTCTACCATATTTCTTTTCAAATTCGGAGAGAAATCGGTAGAGCTGGCGGCGTGGAGTTCCCAGTAATTCGGCTGTTTTCGTTTTATTTTTATCACATTCCAGCCAGGTCTGTCTGATTCTTTCCCACTTGATTTCATTCAGATAATCGGTAAGTGGTTGTCCTGCAATAGCCTCGGGGATATCTGCCTTAAGATCATAATTTTCATTAATTATTAAACTTCCTTTTCCCTGCTGAGAAACTGCCTGTCGTTGCAAAAAGTTCTTTAGTTCTCTCACATTGCCATCTTTCCAGTTATGTTTATTCAGGTATTCATGCACTTCATCGGACAGACCAGAGATCAAAAACCCGTATTCATGATTGATTTCCTTGAGCAAATGCCTGGCGATAGCAATAATATCATCCTTATGTTTTCTCAATGGCGGCATAGTAATTTTTAGGATGTTAAGCCTTTGATAGAGGTCGTTTCTAAATTCTCCTCTTTTCACCATTTGCGTCAGGTCTTGATTAGTGGCAACAATAAACCGGATATCCACTTTTAGTTCTTGATAAGAGCCTATTTTTCTGAATGTCTGTTCTTCGATTATTCTCATCAGCCTTGCCTGGATCTGATAATTCAGATTAGATATCTCGTCCAAAAAAAGGATACCGCCGTCTGCTTCTTCGATAAGACCTTTCCAATCTTGGTGCAGTATCTTTGAATTATCATGATAATACCCGAATAATTCACTTTCCATCAGATCCGGCTTAATCTGGGCACAGTTTAGAACAATAAATGCTTTGTTACACCTATTTGAGAGTAAATGAATAGCTCGGGCAGCCAATTCTTTGCCGGTTCCGGATTCTCCTTCAATAATAATGCAGCGAGCCCTGGTTCTGGCAGCGGATTGCAATTGATGATATATGTTTTTCATTAGCTCGCTATGGCCTGCGAACAAGCCCCATTTGAGAGCGGCGGCATCATTTTCCTCCTGATACAAATCTTGCCAGCGTAAAAGCTGGATAAGTTTTTCAGCAAAGCTCTTCAGCAAGTTCATTTCTATATGGTTATATGAGACATGATGCCTGTCAAGATAAAGCCAGCCATAATCTTCATATACTGTTTTCAGGGGTATAACCATTGCGGTAATATCTCGGTTGCTCAAACTGGCGCCTTTGAACTTCAGGTCTTTCTTATTTTCCAGAAGGAATTCACTATTCGCAGCGAAGGCAGCTTTCAGGATACTCTTGCTGTATAAATCTTTTTCAAGTATTTCATTACTGGAAGCTATCACTTCATTGCCAGAATTTCCTTTTTTAATGATGAGGCAGCGTTCGGCATTAAATCTGTGCATCAAAATTTTGAGTATAGTATTATATGCGGTAAGTGGATTCGATATTCCCAGGAGAACATCCAAAAGCAAATTAAATTGCTTATAAAAGAGGGCATTATCTGAATCTGAATAATTATCTACCTTCATTTTGCCATTCCTGCAGTTTACTTTTTATTTCTTCGATTTCGGGATTTTTTTGATTTTCCTTTAGTGAAGAAATCAGTTTTATAAGCTCAAGGCGATAGATATCCTTATCGCACTTTTCCAGCTTACTTTTTTTTATCAATTGCCACTTCATGAACCTGATCTTGATCTCATCATTTGGACTGGAGATGTAATTTTTTAAAATTTCGTCTAAAATATCTTCAGCTTTTTCCGTATCGCCATTTAATCTGTAGTATTCGCTGAGATTCTTCAATCCGAGAAAAGTGACAATTTTTTTATCATTTTTTTTTGCCATTTCCAGACCGTTTTCGATAGAATTTCTTCCTTTTTCTAATTCTCCTACCAGCAGGAATAGTTCTCCGGCATCGATAAATAGCTGATCAAGGTGCATGATAATGGAATTCTCCTGAGAAATGGAGATGCTTTTTTCAAAAAACTTAATCGAATTCCGATAATCACCAAGTTGCTTATATAATAATCCCAGATTGGCGCTACAGAGCAGTTTGAGATTATAATCCTTGTTCAGTTCCGCAGAAGCCATTGCCAGATCAAAGTACTTTATTGCTTTTTCCGCATCCAGTTTAAGATAAGATACCCCCATATCCGAAAATAGTCTGCCAATCATGGATTCATTTCCCGTTTTCTGGTAGATTGCCAGAGCATTCTCATATTCTTCCAGGCTTTCAGTTATATTACCTTGAAAATAATTTAGATGGGCTTTTTGATTATAGGATGCCGCCAGATAAAAAGAAGAACCAATTTGCTGTGCCTTTTCAATATTTTCTTTGATCAATTTTTCTGCTTCGGAAAATGCACCCTGCCTCATTCTAAGAATCACTATATTATAATTAGCTGTCAATTCATCTAAAATGCTGTAAGCCTTTTGTGCTGAATCTTTGAGAATTAGATAATATTCCAATGCTTTATGATAATCTCCGGTAAGATGGTGCAGGGTTCCTCTATTACCATATAATTTGCGCAGCAATGGACTTTTATTATGTTTTTTAGCTATATCGATTGCTTTTGTACTAAGTTCCATTGCCTCTTTGATGCGCTGAGTGTTATTGAATATCTGTAATCTGGTGAAGAGATATTCTATATAACCGGGTGCAGCCTCATCACAATTTTCATAGTAACTGCTGCTTAGCTTCAGGTATTCTTCTCCCTTTGCGATATCCTGGTACCGAATATAATAGTCTGCCACTGCCAGCCAGTATCTCGCACTAATTTCAGGTTTTTCACATTTTGCCACCAGTTTCTGATTGTTTTTAACCAATTCCTCAAGCTTTGATTTGTCAGACATTTTAAGTAAAACGCCTATCAGGCTGCTCAGCCAGACAATTTGTTCTGAGCTGTTTCCAGTTTTTCGATAAATTTCCAGTATTCTCCGGCAGGCAGTCTCCTGATCTGCTAAAACGCCTGCTTCGCCTTCATACAAATTATAAAATCTGCAGTTATAATGAAGTGCTTTTTCGTGATTACCGCTTTCATAGGAATGATATGCCAGCCTGTTCAAAAATTCATAGCAGGCATCTTCAGATTTTTCCAGTTCTATTAAGATTATCTGATGATAGTGTTTTCTGTTATCAGTAGGGATAGACTTATAAATCTCTTCCTGATTGCTTTCGTGAGTAAAATCTATAAGATCATTTTCCCGACTGATAAACATAACCCGTTTCAATTCTGCCAATTCCATGATCAGGCGTTTTATATCGATCCTGCTGATATTTGCCAGTGCCTGCAAATTGGTTGAACCCAGTACGGATAGAAGTTCCAGGATATATATAGCCGTCTGGCTTAAACGCTCGCGTTTTCCTAAGATAATCTCTTTCAATTCCGGTGGCAATTGGTAACTGTCCAAAGGCGGAAGGGCTGTTTTATTATCTACCCTATTCAATAGACCCTGCTCCTGTAGATAATAAAGCATATCTCTCAAAAACAAGGGATTACCGGCTGACAGGCGATAATATTCATCCCAGCCCTCACCATTCACGGGTGAGCCTGATAGAATATCTTCCACAATTTGCTGACTGTGTTTTTTTGATAATTCAGTCAATTCCAGAAGCTGCAAATCGCCTCTTATATCCAGTTCTTCTATCTGGATATCAAAGCTGCTTCGGATGTCTTCCCGACGATAGACTCCAATCAGGTTATAATTCCTTTTAGTTTTCATTCTGAATTGATAATCAAGCCACATCAAAATTACATCAGATGCCCAGTGAAGATCATCAATAATAATGGTTAAATTACCGTTTATTAATATCCCCATCAATTCCTGAACAGCAAAAAACAGGTCTTTTATCAGAGCAGGCGAGGTATCTTCATTATCCAGAAATCCGGCTTTTGACCATAATTCAGGTAAGACTGTCCTCAAAACCGGCGGCAGCTCAATCCCCTTGGAAAGCAATTCATTCAAATTGCTAACCCCTGCTTTTTTTAAAAGACCAATCAGTAATCTGTTCAAGGGCTGCAATCCAGCTTCTATCTTGCGGCATTTGATCTTGATCACGTCCTTTTTCCTGAAAATAATTTCCTTACCAATCTGATCGATTAAGGCACTTTTTCCGATTCCCCGGGCACCCCTGATAATAACAACCGCTTCTCCACGCTCTAATTCATCAAATAGACTCTTGTATTCATTTTCTCTGTTCACAAAATCAGCAGGCTGTAAATACAGCTTATCATCTGCTTTATGGATAATTATATCTGAATAGTATCCCTGCTTTATCGCAAATGCGTTTAAGGCTTTCTCTACAGACTTGATGTCCTGATAGCGATTTTTTGGTTGCTCAGCGGTCATACGCAGAAATATTTCAATTAGTTCTTGATCTATCTTCTGCTCTGCAAGATCAGGCAAAATTCTTTGCTGGTCTCTATCGCCTCCGATTGTTCCACTCAGCAATTCACCCAGAATCATCCCTAGACAATAGATTTCGGACATTTTACTGAATATTCCCTTTTCGATAACCTCCGGTGCAGCATAGCCCGGGGTATAGCCACTCACCTCGTCCTGATCTGATTGTGATGCTGGAATCATATACTCAAAATCTGTCAATTTGGCTATGCCGTCTTTACTTATCAGTATGTTTGAAGGCTTAATATCGCAGTGGAAATAGCCCTTTTCGTGCAAATAATTAAGACCTTCACAAATCTGTAATATTGCGTTTATAATGTTTTCCTGATTTCCAGTAAACCGGCTTATATCTCCTCCGGCTACTAATTCCTGTAATATCCCTAATTTGTCGCCTGTTCTTAGCCAGCCATAATATTTTACGATATTCGGATGTCTAAAACCCGTTACGGTCTTCGTTTTCTTTTCATATTTCTTGAGCTCAAGCTCATCATCACATTTGATCTGCTTAAATATTTTTGCGCAGCCGTATACGTTATATATAATACTGTTACGCTGCTCACTCACAAGTTCTAATTTCATTTTAACCCTCAATCTTTGATGCAGTCACTGTGCTGATTACATATTATAAAGTCAAGTTTTTCACTGCTTTCCTGTCATCGCCAGAATATTCTTAATATGAGGTGTGATAATCTGGTCGCAAAAAGTATTTCACCATTCATTAAACAATTTCTTTGAGGTCAAATTGCTAAAGCGATACCATCCGACCTTCAGACCATCAAAATTCGAGGCAAAGCTTTCTCGCCAAGGTGCCTTTTTGTACACTGATTCATTAATTATATATTCAAAATGATCACTATTAGCTTATGACTCTTTCATGATAATATAGACCAGGATTATCCTGACAGGCAAAATATTCTTGGAAGTATAAACTTGTAAATATCGATAATCAGTTAATATATTCATCATGAGATATGGAATACATTTTATAAAAAAAAGTGATCTGATGATTATCCTGGATTGGATGAATATATTGCTAAAAAATAAAAAAGGTGCATAAATATATCATAAAAAACGAAAAAGTGTGGCAGACACAGGTTATCACTATGTATATTAATGAAATACGGTGTAACTTTAGTGCAACTCTTTGTATTTTTAGTGTAACGTGTTGATTATGTGTGT
>CAZRXY010000111.1:0-27208 GCA_964604155.1 uncultured Candidatus Cloacimonadota bacterium
ATATTACATATTCCTTATCTTACATCTGCCTTATTTGACTGCACCTTATCTGCCAATACAATATCCGGACACACCACGCCATAACATAATAATGTCATGGCGTGGTGTGTCCGGATGAAGAGGAGCCGGAGGAAATCGCGGCGGGAGGGAAGAGGGGGGCAGATAAGGTGCAGTCAAATAAGGCAGATGTAAGATAAGGAATATGTAATATAAGGGGGAGTAATATAAGGGGGAGTAAGATAAGGGGTAGTAAGATAATAGGAGGTTTGGTCGAGTGTAGGAAGGAGAGAGTGGGGTAAAATCAGATATCAATACCTATGAGCACCAGTGGAACGGCGGGGGTGTTTCTGCCGTGACGCAAGATATTATACAATTCTCCCTCATAATAAGCAATACCTGAGCTCATATTTTTCTGCATAGATTTCATAGGTAAGATTTCGATACCGACATCGATTTCATCCTGCATATAAAAGGCAAGATGCTTCACAAAAAGGTCGTAAGCCACGAAGGAGTACTTGCCAAATTGGACTTCAACAGCCACATTATCTTTGACAAAGTCTGTTTGGTTGTAACTGTAAAGGGGTGTGCATCCTTCATTTTGGATCATTTCTTTTTGTTTTTGGGGTGTCAGGAGGATTGTTTTTCTAATGAGTTGGGCATTTTTTGTAACATAGAATGAAATTCTTTTTTCTTTCCAGCCAAGATGATGAAATTTTTCTTTGAACAAAGCGTTCAGATGTGTGGGACTAAGCAGGATTCTGTTTTTCATTCTGATTTCTTTTGATATTTTTTTTAGACAATTTTCACTATTCATTGAATTTATAATCTGAGTGATATCATTCCATAATTCAGGTTTGTGAAACATTAAAAATTCATAACCATTCAGGTGTGAATAAGTTTCTATAATTTCCATGATCGCACCTTTTCAAAGAGAGAGATTTGCTGTTGAAAATCGCTTGATTTTGGTTGATAGACAGGTTTATCCATCGGTCTGGTTTTCAGTGTACCTTCCCAGGCTTGGTAAATACGTTTTTTGCTGATATCAACGTATTCCTTAATTACTTCGGCGCCTACTCCTCTACGGTTGTTTTTAATTGCGGAAATGATGGCAGTGCCGGAGCCAAGGAATGGGTCAAGTACCCAGTCTCTTTCTCTGGTCATCGAGAGTATTAGCCTTTCGATCATGCCAACTGGAAATTGGCAGGGGTGATCAGTTTTTTCAACATGGTTCGATTTCACATTTGGGATATCCCAGACATCTCCGGGATTCTTTCCGAGCGGGTTGCATGATAGTTTTCCGGTATTGGGACCTTTAAAGTGTTTTTTGTTGGGATATTTTTGGGGAATGCGTACTGGGTCGAGGTCAAAGTAGTATTGTTTATTTTTTCTGGTAAACCAATTGATGGTTTCATACCTGCCGGAGAATCTTTTTTTACAGTGTAAGCCGTGTTCAAAATGCCAGATTATCCTGTTCCGCAAGCTGAATTGCATATCCCGAAAGATATCATAGATGAGTATATCCAGAGGAATGATTTCCCCTTTTTGGACGTAGTTTCCAACTTGCCAGCAGATACTGCCTTCATCCTTTAGTACTCTGCCACATTCTCTGATCACCTGTTTTTGCTGGTCAATGTAATCCTCAATTTTTAATTGTTTCTCGTATTCTTTTCCTATGTTATATGGTGGTGATGTAACGATTAGTTGTATCGATTTATCAGGAATAGAAGCGAGCAGATCAAGACAATTGCCGTGGTATAAGACCACTTTTTCATTTTCGGCAAATTTTTCAGAAATTCTATACTCATCATTGAACATCACGTCACTCCTTTAGCATTACTCTGTACCTGAAAGGCATATTATGTCAAGAAAATATCATATTTTGCATTATTGGGGGGATTTGGAGAGGGGGTGGATGTCTGTGATATTGTTGTAGGTGGCGAGGAGTTCGGCGGTGATGCTGATGGCGATTTCGGAAGTGGTTGTTTTGGCGATATTTAAGCCTATTGGGGTGTGGATATTTTGGATTAGATGTTTCGGGATGCCGTGAGATAACAATTTTTGCAGATTTTGGTTTGCTTTTTGTTTTGAGGCAATCATACCGATATATGTGCAGTTGAGAGATCTCTGGCAGATAGAGAGGAGAATATCGTAATCATTAGTGTGGTCATGGGTGAAGATGATAATGGCATCCTGATAAGCGGGAGAGAAGGATTGGGCATATTTTTTGTAGTCCTGATGGATAACTTGATTAGCCTTGGTCAATCTTTTGGGGTCGGCGTATTCGCTGCGGTTATCAATAACAACCGTATGGAAATCGAGTGAATTGAGGAGAGGCAGGATGCTCTGGCAGAGGTGTCCGGCGCCGAAGAGATATACAGAGCGAGCGGGAGGGAAGCATTCGAGGAAGATATTTGCTGAGCCGCCGCATTGCATATTCAGGTTAACATTTTGGGGTGGCGAATTTGTCTGGTTCTTGGAATCTTCTGTAAGATCGAAGAACAGGAGTTTATTTTGCCGGGTATCAAATAATTTAAGAGCTTCGGCGATTACACTTTGTTCGATTAAGCCTCCGCCTACGGTGCCTTCGGAGGATTTATCGGGATAAACAATCATTTTAAAACCGCTGCGGCAGGGTGTGCCGCCGATGGATTTAAGAACGGTAGCCAGGACAAAAGAGATATTATTTTGCAGATTATCTGCGGCTTTAAGAATAATATAATTGAAGTTATTTTGCATTATTACCTCATGAATTTAATCTGGTTTTCAATTGTGCGGGGGTATTAATATTATCCAAAATGGCGTGGTCGCTGACGGGAATGCGGAGAACAAGATCAGGGGGTAGAGAAAGCAGCAGATTGTGGAGATTATCTTCGGGTTGGGCAGCATTGATTTTTTGCATGATGAGGCGGGAGACGATGATGGGGTGCCCGGAGCGATTCTGGTTTTCCAGGGCAGGGATAAAAACTTGATGATCATTATCAATTGCCTGAGCCAGAATTTTATAGGTCTGCGGTTTGATAAAGGGCTGGTCTATGAGGTGGATAAGGGCATAGCTGGATTTAACCGCTGCGACACCCAGCTTGAGAGAGGAGAACATACCCAGTTTTGGATTGGGGTTATAGATGAGTGAGACGGGGCAATCGGTTTGGGCAGGAATATCTATCTGGTGAAGCGGTGCTCTGATAATGAAGATACTATCAGAGAGCCGAGAGATTTTGGAGAGGATAATATTGATCACAGACTCGCCATTGATTTTCAGCAGTGCTTTATCTGAGCCCATGCGAGAAGAGGAGCCGGCAGCGAGGACTATGGAAGAGATGCTGGTCATTTTTTATGTGAAAGGATTGCGGCGGCGAGTTGGACAGCTTCGATGATCTGGGTATATCCGGTGCAGCGGCAGAGGTTACCCGAGAGAGCAATTTTAATATCTTCAATGCCGGGTTGGGGATTTTCCAAAAGCAGAGCTTTTGAGCTCATGATCATGCCAGGGGTGCAGAAGCCGCATTGCACGGCGCCGGTTTTTAGAAAAGCCTGCTGCAGAGTGCTGAGGATTAGGTCATTTTCGGCAAATTCAATAGTTTCGATAGAGGCGTTTTGGATTTGGCAGGCAAGAGTGATACAAGAGCAGACGGCTTTATCATTAATCAGGACGGTGCAGGCGCCGCATTCGCCGATGGCGCAGCCTTCTTTTGTGCCGGTGAGCTGCAATTTATCTCTCAGAATATCGATTAGTCTCATTTCGTCGGGCAGCGTGAGCTGGAGGATTTTTCCATTAAGGGTAAAATTTAAATCAATCATTTTACATTCTCGCTATATTGTATTTTAAGGTCGGTAAGGGCAGCAACCATTAAGTTAATGAACACGGGGATTTTGTATTCGGCAGACCAGCGATTTCCGATAAGTTTCTGGAGTACAGGGGCAGCTCTGAGTCGGAGGTCGCGATAGATTTTTTTATCAATCCAGCGGTCAGTGATAATTTCTTCGAGTTCAGTGATACGGGCAGTTTTTTCCAGCAGAGAGCCGGCAACAATGCGGCAGCTTTCTATTCTATTCTGGAAATCAAATTCAATACTCATGCAAAGGGTAAGGCGAGTGATATTGAGAGCAGCTCTTCTGCCCAATTGATAGTAATAGCAGGGGAACAATTCTTTTTTTGGGAGAGGCAGGCTGATCTGGGTAAGCAATTCCTGGGGAAGGATCTGGGTTTTATAGGGAGAAATAATAAACTCGCTGAGGGGGATAGTGCGCAGGGAATTTGCAGATTTGAGAGTGATGGTGGCATCATAAAAGATGAGAGGCGGGATGCTGTCTGCACAGGGAGCGGCATTGACAATATTTCCTCCAATAGTGGCAGTATTCCGTATTTGCTGAGAGCCAATGAGAGAGCAGGCTTTGCTTAGCAGGGGGAAATGTTTTATGACCGCTGGATGAGAGATAATATCTTTGAAAGTGCAATTGCTGCCGATATGCCATGCTCCATTATTTTCAGTGATATTTTTCAATTCGGCGATAGGCATAATATTCATAATGCGGTGTTTTTTCTGGGAGCGTTTGAGCCTGATGATAAGGTCTGTACCGCCGGCGAGGATGAGGGGTTTTTCATTTTCGAGTAGATCGAGAGCTTTTGAGAGAGAAGAAATTGAGAAATATTCTGCAGAGACAGGCGAATGGTTTGTGGTGGAGATGAATTCCTGATTAATGATGCTTTGTCTGAGAGTTTTTTTGAGGTCATGATTGAGGAAGACCTGTTCGAGAGAGAGGGGTAGAGAGGAAGAATTTTTGGCAACAGCATGGAAGAGAGCATTATTAATAGCAGCGGCGATAAGTTCAAAGGCGGGTTCTCCGAGGCTTTTGGCGCCGAAGGGCCCGGAGTTATCGGGATTTTCGATTAAAATCGGGATAATTTCGGGAATATCTGCGATAGTAGGAATGAGGTAAGTATCAAAATTATCTGAAAGAACTTTGCCATTATTGATATTAAAATTTTCCAGACAGGCATAGCCCAGCCCCTGGACGATACCGCCATAGATTTGCCCGTGTGCCCCGAGTGGATTTATAGTGCGTCCCAGGTCATGTGCAGCAAAAACGCGATCGACCTTAATTTTTCCGGTATAAGAATCTAGAGTGATCTCGGCGATCTGGCAGCCATATACGTAGGTGAAATAGGCATCGCCTTGACCGTTTTCTTCGTGCCATGAGACTTCCGGTGCTTTGAACCAGCCATAAGCGGAGAGGTTAACGCCTAGTTTGAAGGCTTTGGCTACAGCCTCAGAGAAAGAGACAGCGGGAGGATTTCTCTTTAATTTTGTGTTGATTATTTTGCTATTTTGCCAGAGAGTATCATTGATATTATCTACTTTAAGATCGGTTTTAATCAATTCAAAAATAGTATCCTTGATTTTTTGGGTGGCAGAGAGCACGGCATTTCCACCGGCAAGGGTGCCGCGGGAAGCCACAGTGGGACCGCCATCGGCGATGATGGAGGTTTGTGGAGAGAGAAAGACAATATTTTCCATTGGCAGACCCAGAGCTTCGCAGGCAATAAGCGACATAGTAGTACTAAGCCCCTGTCCGTTTTCCGTAACGCCCGTGATAATGATCAGGCTGCCATCAGCTTGAACGGAGAGGATGGCAGAAGAAGCATCTGTGCCTTCTGCGCCCAGTGAGCAGCCGCGATAGCTGCAAGCCATGCCGATTCCTTTTTTAAAGCGTTCGGATTGGGCATTTTCAGAGATGAATTGCTTGCTTTTCTCGAGGAAATTTGCTTTGGTGCAGGCAGTTTCTATCACTTGCTGCAAAGAAACGGTGTGACCGGACAAAATCTGTCCTGAGGCAGTTTGGCTATCCTGCTGGAAAGCGTTATTTAGCCTGACCTGCCTGGGGCTGATTCCGCAGTGCGCCGCGATATCGTCCATGAGTGATTCCTGGGCAAAAATGATTTGTGGAGAACCGAAGCCGCGGAAGGCAGCAGTATAAGAATTATTTGTGTACACTGCTTTGATATCAGTTTCTACATGTGGGATTTGGTAGGGACCGGCAGCCTGCACGAGAGAGCGCCAGGTGACGAAGAAGGATTGCGATGAATAGGCGCCGCTATCAGCGATAATATCGATTTTCATGGCAGTGATCATGCCTTCATGTGTGAAGCCTACTTTGTAATTCATAATATAGGGATGTCTTTTGTAGCTTTCGCGCAGAGAATTTTCACGGGAATAAGTCATTTGCACCGGTTTACCAGTTATTTTGCATAAAAGCGTGGTTCGGCAGGCGATATTATTGATGACATCATCTTTTCCGCCGAAAGAGCCACCCAGGGTGGAAGGTATCACGTTTATCCGGTTCAGTGGTAATCCCATGAAAGAAGCAACCACTTTTCTGGTAGTATAGGGATTCTGGATAGAGCCGTGAATAATATACCCTTCAGTATCAGGGTCAGATTCTACTGTTACAGATTCCGTTTCGATATAGGCATGTTCCTGAAAGCCAGTGGTGAAGGTGCGGGTGAGTATCTGTTCAGCCACCTGGAAGCCGATTTTAAGATTACCTTTTCTGAGAGGGTAGTGATTGACAATATTAGATTTATATTCGGGATGAATGAGCCGTGCTTTAGGTTTAAGAGCCTGGAGAGGATCGGTGATGGGTTCATAAGGAGAGTATTTTATTTTTATGGCGTCGGCGGCAATTTGAGCGGACTGAGGTGAATCAGCCGCGATTACGGCGATCACGTCACCATGGAAGAAGACTTCATCATCAATAATGGGCAGATAATCATCACGAATGGGGCCGGTTCGAGGATTTCCGGGGATATCTTTGAATGTGGCAATAGCCTGCACACCGGGCAAATTTTGGGCAGGTGAGATATCAAGGGCAATGATTTTTCCGCAGACAATGTCTGAATAGCGGCAGGCGGCATATAGCATACCTGGCAATTTGATATCGTTTCCATAGACAGCATTGCCGGAAACTTTCCGGTAGCCGTCCAGGCGATTAATATTAGTACCGATAATATTCATAAATCACTCCGGGTTATGGGTTTGAGGGCAGAATCAATAAAATTTTTAAGATAATTACAGCAGACTTGCAGACGATATTCCTTATCGGAGCGAAAGTCTGTGATAGGCGTGATATCTTGAATTAGAGCATTTTTCAGTTCATCATCGAGATAGCGATTCCCGCAATGGGCGAGATATTTTTCCACATTATCAAGTCGTTTGGGGAATTCATTCAGGCTGCCGGCAGCGATGCGGAATTTATTTTTGTACAAGATAAGAGCCAGCGATAATTTTGCAATAGACAGTGCGGGGCGTGAGCCGATTTTAATATAGAAAGCCCGGTAGTACTCAATCGGCAAAAGAGGGATACGGATAGAGGCGATGATCTCATTAAACTGAAGGGCATTTTTTTTGTAGCCTGAATAGAATTGTGAAATTGGAAGGCAGCGTAGAGTTGTGGCAGATTTGAGGATAATTTCTGCATTGAGAACCAGAAGCAGTGGTACTGAATCTGCGGTGGGAGAAGAATTTGCGATATTTCCGGCGAGAGTGGCAAAATTTGCAATAGGCGGCGAGGCAAAATTTGAGAGGGATTCGGCGAAGAACGGGCAATAGCTCTTGATAAGCATAGAAGAGGAGATTTCTCTAATCGTGGCAGTGGCGCCAATATAGAGGAAATCATTTTCCATATAAATCTTTTTCAGTTCTGTGAGATGATTGATCACGATAATGGGTTGGTCTGCAAGACGGTTTTGCCTCAAGAGAATATTAAGATCGGAGCCACCGGCGAGCAGGTATTTATATTTTGGCAAATTTTGCATGAGGAGCAGAGCCTCGGAGAGGCTATTTGGCTTATAGAATTTTAATTTCATCTGGCGTTTCCTGAGATGGCGTGATATATTCGTTCGGGAGTAAGCGGCAGATCATTGATCATAATACCGGTTGCGTGCAGCAGGGCATTACGGAGTGCGGGAGCGGGATAATCCATGGGTATTTCTCCCAATCCTTTGGCGGTTTTGGAATTTGTGTGGATAAATTCCACTTGGAAATTTGGGATATCCATGATAGAGGGAAGGATGTAATCTGTGAATCCGCTGCTGCGAGGGAAGCCTTTTTTATAGATATTTTCTGTGAGAGCCCAGCCAAAAGCCTGAGTGATACCGCCATAGACCTGGCCCAAAGCGATATCATAATTAATCACTCTGCCGATATCGAGCACATTCCAGATTTTATCTACGGTTATCTTATATTGGAGTGGGTCATAACAGATTTCCACTACAGAGGCAGCCCAGGAAAAATCATGATAGGCTATACCCTGATTATGATCATCATCAAACAAATCCTTAGGGTCTGGGATAAAAGTTGCTTCAAATTCACGGGGGAAGAGCTGGGAATTTGCTTTGATAAAATCTTCAAGCCGGTCAAATTTCAATTGAGATTTAATATTTTTTGCCAGTTTTTGCAATAATGTGCCCACAATGTAGATAGTGCGTGATGCTACGGTGGGACCGCTATCGGGGGTTTTACTTGTATTAGGCAATTGGACGAGAACCTTAGATAAGGGGATGCCCAGTTCCTCATTGACCATTTGGGCTAGGGTGGTGTGAGCGCCCTGCCCCATTTCTACATTTGCCACAAATATTTCCGTATCTCCGGTGCTATTGATTTTCAATTTAACTTTTGATTTGAGGATTTTTTCGCCATTTCCGGTATATCCTCCGCCGTGGGGAGCCAGCACGAGTCCTATACCTTTTTTATCAGAATGAGAGGCATTATAATTATCAAATTCGAGAGATTTTTTTTCATATTGAGAGATTTCAATAACTCGTTTCAGGCAATCCATAAGATGATCATCTTTCATTTTTTGTGATGAAGGCATCTGGTTTTGGGGGCGGAGCACATTTGCTAATCTCATCTGCAAAGGAGAGACACCTATTTTATTTGCGATATTATCGAGATGAGCTTCCAGGGCAAAAATAGCCTGTGGTGCGCCAAATCCTCTGAAGGCGCCATTTGGAGGAGTATTGCTCTTATGCAAAAAGCCGCTGATCTCGCAGCGAGGAATGCAATAACCTCCGGTGGCGTGCAGGATACCGCGATGTAAGACGACCGGTGAAAGAGTTTGGAATGCTCCGGCATCAAGCCTGAAATCTATATTCATAGCCTGTATTCTGCCGGTTTTGCGATTTGTGTAGGAATCAATTTCCACGCGGGCGGGGTGTCTTTTTGTGGTAATTAGCAGGTCGTCGTATCTATCGAGCACAATTTTCACGGGTCGTTTTGATTTTAGAGATAATAGAGCAGTGATCCCGGCGAGGAGATTGGGAAAATCTTCTTTACCGCCAAAGGCACCGCCAATACCTTCGGAAGTTTCCACCTCCACTTTATTGACGGCGGTGCCGAGAATATTTATCAGGGCTTTTTGCACAAAGAAGGGACATTGCATAGTGCCTGTAACCTTCATTATACCGCGGTCAGGCAGATATTCTGCCAGCATACCTTGAGTCTCCAGATATGCCTGTTCTTGATGCTGCGTATAGAAAACATCATGCTGGTGCTGCAGTGCGGCGGCATCTTCTATATTTTCATCTTTATGGCTGATATGCATAATGCTGCCGCAGAGATTAGCCTTATCATCAAGGCACTGGCGGCTATCTATGATTGCCGTAACCTGCTGATATTCAATTATAGTATCTTTGATGAAATTTTTGAGCAGGAGGGGGTCATGGTGGGCAATACCAAAAATAACCTGACCAAAATGCTCCACCTGCTTATCTATCAAAAAGGGCTGATCGCTCACCGGTTCGGGAACGATATTTACTCCCGGAATATCTTTAGCAGCCACAATAGTGAATTCACTTATCTGATATTGTGTGGGGAAGACTATTTTATTAATTTTCCCTTTATCTATAGTGGCATAGAGCAAATATCCGTGCAGCATCCCGGGGGGATTATAATCATCCAGGAAGCGGCAACTGCCATCAATCTTTTTGGTGGCGTCTTTACGTGGTGCCGATTTCATTGATCACCTCTGAACAACTGGGAGGAAATCACAAATTTAAGATCAGATAAAGAGGGCAGAATTGGCTCGGGGAGCCTTATCTTATCTTTGTAGGACTTTATGTCTTTTAAGCCGGAGCCGGTTAATAGAAGGACATTGCGGGAATCAGGAGTAATCTGGTGCTTATCTCTATAATCAAGGTATCCGGCATAACAGGCGGCGGCAGCGGGTTCGGCAAAGATGCCAAAATCAGATGCCAGATTTTTGCCTGCCTTTAGTATATCATGGTCGCTCACGCAGATAGACTCACCATGATATTTGAGAAGATATTTTTTTGCCAGATAGAAATTGCGTGGAATTTTCACAGAGATAGAATCAGCGAGAGAGGCGGGTTCTTCCGAGAAGAAAAGATCGCGGGAAAGATTATTGATAAAATTGCAGCTAAATTTTGATTGCACAGCGATGATTGTGGGGATTCTATCGATTATCTGCAATTCATATAAATCTATGAAGCCTTTATATATACCGGCGATAATACAGCCATCACCAACAGGGACGAAAATTCGGTCTGGGAGCTGCTCACCTAGCTGGGCAAAAATTTCCAGGGCGGCAGTTTTTTTGCCCTCAATTGTGAAGGGGTTATAGGCGGTGTTACGATTATAAATGCCAAATTCTTTAGTAGCCTGAATGGAGAGATCAAAGGCGTCATCATAGCTGCCATCTACGGGAATAATCTGAGCACCATACATGGCAATCTGCACAAGTTTTGCCTGGGGGGCATTATGAGGCACAATAATGGTCACTTTTTGTTTTTGAGAGGCAGCAATACCAGCGAGAGAGGAGCCGGCATTACCCGTGGAAGCTGCAATGATATGGCTGATATTATTTTCTTTTGCGATGGCAGAGATTAGGTTTGATGCTCTATCTTTGTAGGAAAAGGTGGGGTTCTGGCTGTCATCTTTGAGGTAGATTTCATGTGTGGGGCAATCATCAGAAGCTATCTTGTGGCAATAGAGGGGAGTGTTTCCCACTTTAAGAGCAGAGAGGCTTGATAAAGATGAGAGTGGCAGGATATCGAGGAAGCCGCGTTCTTTGAGTTTTTTAAAGAGGCTATTTGTTTTATACTTTTTACGCAGAGAGGGATAATCATAATAAGTGCTCAGCACACCATTGGGTGGCAGATGCGGTTTATTTGTGCTTTCACAACAGGGGCAGAGATAGATTGAAATTCCGGGGTTATACTGCCTGCCGCAATTGACGCATTTCAGGATAAAATCAGCCATTATTTCAGCAGTCCTGTTCTGGCATTAAATTCTTTGATTTTATCATCCCATTCATAAATTTTGCTATATTGCCTTATCCAGTAATCTTCATCGTACCACTGGGCATTAAGTTCATCCAGTTCTTTACCCTGTTGCTCGATCCAGGTGAAATATTTCAGATTGTGCATTCTTTTTCGGTCATAATAATCAAGCTCAAGCATATAATCCAAGCCCAGACCTTTCAGTGCGGTATTAAAATCGAGAGCAGCCTGAAAATCGGTGTATTTTCCTGAGCGGGTATTTTCTTGATCAAGACGTGATTGGTACATTTCCATAGAATCCGTAGCGACGGTGAAGATAAAATCATTTTCATTCATTTCATAGTAGCGGGCAGTTTTAATGGCGCCCATAATATTTGCAATAGAGGAGATGCCAAAGAGGTGTAGTTTTTTTATGAGGGAAGGTGGGACATTTTGTTTCTGGAGGAAATTATGCCCGGCGGGTTCATTGAAGAGTCGCATCAGGGCAATATTTGGGTTATCGTCTATAGCAATCACCAGGTCGATATTTCGCATATTAAGAATCCATGGTACATGCTTATCACCTATACCCTCGATGCGGTGACCTCCATAGCCATTATAGAGCAGAGTGGGGCATTGCAGAGCTTCTCCGGCGCCCACAATTATGCGGGGGAATTTTTGTCTCAGATATTCTGCGGAGCCCAGAGTGCCGCCACTTCCCTGAGTGAGGAAAACGGAAGCGAGCCTGCTTTTATCATTTTTAAGTTCCAAAAATACTTCTTCCATGGCGGGGCCTGTAACAGCATAATGCCAGAGAGGATTTCCGATTTCGCTGAACTGATTGAGATTAACAATTTCATCACCGCGGTCATGACAAAGTTCTTTGGCTTTATCATAAATTTCCTTAACATTGCTTTCGCAGCCGGGTGTGGCAAAAACTTCGGTGCCCACTTTATGCAGCCAGTCAAAGCGTTCCTGGCTCATTTCCTCCGGCAATACCGCAATAGAGTGGCAGCCCAGGAGGTAGGAATCATAGGCGCCGCCGCGGCAATAATTGCCGGTGGAGGGCCAGAGGGCTTTCTGGGTGGTGGGATCAAAATCGCCGGAAATGAGTTTTTCCACCAGGGGGCCGAAGGTGGCTCCTACTTTATGAGAGCCGGTGGGAAAATATTTACCGAGCAGGATGACGATTTTGGCTTTCACACCGGTCAAGGATTCCGGCAGAACCAGATAATTAATTTTTCCAAAGCCACCGCCATGAGAGACCGGCTCATTTTTCCAGGTAAGCCGAAACAAATTATAAGGATGAAGGTCCCATAAGCC
This sequence comes from uncultured Candidatus Cloacimonadota bacterium, assembly GCA_964604155.1. Taxonomy (GTDB): domain Bacteria; phylum Cloacimonadota; class Cloacimonadia; order Cloacimonadales; family TCS61; genus Stygibacter. The sequence goes on from CAZRXY010000111.1 coordinate 12,599, forward strand.
GATATTTTTTAGTTCCAGCCTGATTTTTTCAGGCACGAGAGCGGGATTGCGCATCTGCTCATAAGTGGGGATAATAATATTTTTTTCCCGGCATCTCTGAGCGGTGTTTTTCAGGATTTGATCTTTGTTTTTATTCATAATTGCCTCTGGTTATTTATCAAGGTTGGTGATTTTTTTGTTTGCAGCAAGTGATTGAGAATTTGGGCGGGATTTGGCGTTTTTGCCAGCAGGATCATGGCAGCGATCACATAGGGCTTATAGCCTGCCTGTTGGTAGGTGTGAACCATAAATTTATTAAAGACATTCTGTGAAACTTCACCTTTTTGGCAGTTTAAGCCGGAAATATCTGCCGGCAGGCAGTGCATATAGAGAGAATTTTCATTAGTGAGAGCCATCATTTTTTCATTACACTCCCAGTGAGAATAATTGTAATTCTGCAGGAGGCATTCTTTTTCCAATTGTTTCAAACCATCAAAGTCCTGGTTTTGGAAGAGATTAGTTCTTTTTTTCAGGATGCTGTAAGGAGCCCAGGATTTTGGGTACACGATATCTGCATTATAGAAAGCCTCCTCCATATTGTGAAAGATATCAAAGGAGGATTCATTAGAAGTGGTTTGGCATGAGACCATATCGATGATCTCCGGCATTAGGTGATAGCCAGTGGGATAAGCCAGGGCAACATTCATACCTAGTCTGGTCATGAGCGAGATCAAGCCTTGGGGAACAGATGATGGTTTGCCATAGCTGGGCGAATATGCCCAGGAGATGGCGATTTTCTTATTTTTCAGAGCATTAAGACTGCCGAAATAATTTTTAAGTTTTGCCAGGTCTGCGAGGGTTTGAGTGGGGTGGTCTAAGTCACTTTGCAGATTAATAACGGTGGGCGATTGAGTAAGGATATTATTTTTACAGCCAAAATTAACAGCATCAATAAATTCTCGCTGGTAGCAATCTCCCAGTCCGGGATACATATCGTCTCTGATGCCTATTACTTCGGTTAAAAATGACAGCATATTTGCGGTTTCGCGGAGAGTTTCGCCGTGGGCAATCTGAGATTTGTTTTCATCCAGGTCCATCACTGAAAGACCCAGGAGGTTTGCAGCGGCAGCGAAACTATATCGCGTACGCGTGGAATTATCTCTGAAATTTGAGATTGCCAAACCTGAGTCAAAGATTCTGGTGTGAATATTATTTTCTTTCATCAATTTGAGGATTTCTGCAGTAAGGACAACGGCTTTAATTTCAGTTAGAGATTTTTCCCAGGTAAGAAGAAAATTATCGCCGCAGATGGAATTGGAAAATTCCTGCAATTCAGCAATTTTTTCACTTAATAAATTCATGATTTTTCTCCGAGATTTAATTCAGCAACCATTCCTGCATAAAAGGCGGCAGCCTGCCAGAGATCGCTGATTTTCACACTTTCATTAGCAGAATGAGCCTGGCTTTCATCTCCGGGACCAAAGCCTAAGCATTTGATATTGGGATGTTTTCCCATAATGAAGACGCAATTCGTGCTAAAGGTCCATTTATCAATCACCGGTGAGGCGACAAAAAGTTGCTTATAAGCACGTATGGCACTTTGCAGCCAGCTTGAGTCTTCCGGCAGAGTCCAGGTAGGGAAATATTTTTCTTGTGGATAAATCTTTCCGGTATATCCTTTGCCGTTATAGATGGGCACTTTAATTACGGCGTCATTTATTCCGGCTTGCCGGCAGCAATTGCGAATTTCTTTCAAAGCAGAATCTTTTGTTTCGCCGGTGGTTAATCTTCTATCCAGGACAATTTTTGCCCAATCCGGTACTGAGCATTGACTGGCAGAATTTGACTGGATAATCGTGGTAGTGACAGTGCCCTTTCCCAGGAAGTTATCATACTTTAACCCGGGGGAGAGAGCTTCAATTTCTCTGATGATGGCAGCCATTTTGTAGATAGCATTGATGCCGCGATCAGGTGCTGAGCCGTGGCAGGAGACACCCTTTACTTCGACTTCAATTTCCATTCTGCCGCGATGACCGCGATGCAGTTTCAGGCTGGTGGGTTCTGTGCTCACGACCAGTTCAGGAGTGATGCCATCGATGCGGATCAGGTGATCCCAGGCGATGCCATCGCAATCTTCTTCCATCACGCTGCCGGTGAATAAAATCGTGAAAAAATTATTTAGGTCTAATTCTTTAATTATTCTGGCAGCAGTGAGCATGGCAGCCATACCGCCGAGCTGGTCTGAAGCTCCTCTGCCCCAGACGCGCCCCTTCTTTATCAATCCGGCGTGTGGCAGAAAATGCCAGTCCTCAATTACGCCGGGATAGACAGTATCAATATGAGCATCGAAGGCAATAATCCTTTTGCCACTGCCAATTCTGCCAATGATGGAACCCAGGGCATCAATTTTCACTTCATCAAAGCCTATTGCCGTCATTTCGGCTTCAATGATTTTCACCATTTCTGCCTCTTTACCGGAATAAGAAGGTGTCTGCACCAGTCTGCTCAGCAATTCTGCTGTCAACTGCTCGTATCCTTTGGCTTTATTCATAATCTCATTAAATTTCATATTTCACCTTCCTGTATATCTATAAGATAATCGTATTTTGCCTTTAGCGTTAACACGATGTCAATAATTTCCTGAGGAAAGATAATTTCTTTGGAGTCATCATCTTTGGCAATAAATTCCTTATAATTGTGAAAGATAGCAGTTTGCCGTGAGCTGCGAATCAGACCCATATCTTTTTTTTGGAAAAACACCCCGGGATTTTTGCTGTTTCGGAAGCGATTTTCATTTGCAAAGAGAGTAAATTTATTACGGTAGGGTTTTCCTTCATAGGGACAAAAGGTTTCGCAATTGCCGCATTCATTGCACAATTTATCAAGATGCAGAATCTGAAAGTGGTTTTGCAAGTGTGGAGAGATCACCTCAATATTAATATTTGCGCGGTTTGGGCAGACCTCGACGCATTTGCTGCAGATGAGGTCACAGGCGAGGCAGCGTTCTGCTTCTTTTATAAGATCAGAATTAACAGGCTTAATATTGCCTTTTTCTGCCATGATATTGTTAATAAGTTCTGCATTGACCACTATTTGAGTGGTATAATTATCATAAGTCAGGTTTTCTGCAGCGAGAATTTTTTTTGCTGTAGTTATCCCTGCTGCCAGAGAATTTACAATAGAGAAAGGTTTCTTGCCACCGTCGTCAATATTATAAACACCAGCGGTAATATTTTCTTTTCTGCTATCGGTAGTTATCACATATTTATACCCATTTTTAAGTAAGTCATCTAGATCAGGATCACTTTCATACTCAATTTCTATGCCGCTTTTCAGGAGCAATGTCAGGTCTTTTTTTAAATAGATATCCGGCAGCACAGAGGCGGGGTATTTTTCTCGCACTTCGTTCAGAGCGGTAGCGGATTTTTCATAAATTTTTACAGGCATTCCTGCCCGGCGTAATACAAGTGCTAGGGCAGCGGTGGATGCCTTTGCGCCCAAAATGGCAACCGGAGAGCCTATAGCAGGCGGGGCTTTAAGTTTTGGCAGATATTGAGCATAACCCTTTATGGCGGCTTTTAGTTTAAGCTTGCGGATAGAAAGAGGTTTATCATAATCCAGCCGTGTACATTTATGGCGGCAGGGCTGTTCACAGATAGAGCCGGTTATGTGCGGCAGAGCATTATGGCGGTGAATAGTTTCCAGGGCAGCGGCAAATTTTTTTTCTTTCACCAGCCTGATATATGCCGGGATATTTTGTTCTATGGGGCAGCCGGAGCTGCAACCGGCGGCAGCGCAATCAAAAACGGGTAGATTTCGGGCAATTTTGATATTTCCGGGAATCTTTTTTTCAATTATTCCTGATTTTTCTGCCCGGGCAGCCAGTTCAGCCAGTTTTTGCGGGATTATCTGGAGAGGAATATGGCAGCGAGCGACGAGGTTGCACATCTGAAACAACCTGCTGTATCCTCCGGGTTTTAAGAGATTTGTCGCCATAGTAACGGGCTTTATGCCGCATTCTATAATTTCCTTAATATTAGCAAATTCTGCTCCCCCACAATAAGAGATCAGCAGAGTCCGAGCAAAATCATCATTCAGTTTTTTTGCCAGATTGATAGTGAGCGGAAATAGTGCTTTGCCGCTCATATACATCTCATTTCCCGGTAAAAGCTGTTTATAATTTACCACCGGCAGGGTATTTGAAAGTTTAACTCCGAAAACCAGGTTTTGCTGATCTGCTTCTTTCAGAAGAGCTTTCAGTATTTGTGAGGCAGCCTTATATTGCAGATCATGCTCGAATGTTTCTCTTTTTAGTTCAATACGATAGCCCAGGTTTTTCAGAGTGGCATCCACGTATTCGAAACCTAGAAGCGTGGGGTTGAGTTTCAGGAGGGTAGTTAGTTTTTTTTCTTTGAGGAGGTAACGGCAGATAGTTACCTGATCTTCCGGCGGGCAGCCGTGCATAGTAGAAAGAGTGATAGATTCAGAGATTTTAGCCGGTATTTTTTCTACGACAGCGTTAAAATCATGCAGTTCATTACGGTTATGGATGAATTCTTTTAAATCGGAGAGGCATCTGGCAAAATAGTGATTTTTGCTGGCATCTTTCAGGTTATTAATAAAATCATCAATTTTTGGGGATTTTATGCCCTTGATATCGTAGCCTACGCTCATATTAAAAATAAAGCCGCTGGCATTGTGGCGGGAGAGTTTGAGATATTCTTTGAGGAGATGCAAAATTATCCATGCTTTCAGGTATTCGCGGTAAGCTTCCTCTACAGAAAGCTCAGTAGACCATTCTGTATTATAGCCTTCATCTTTAGCTGCAATGCAGGGTTTGGCAATATCGAGCTTATCTTCTATCTGCACCGTTTTGAGCTCGAAGAATCTGGCGCCCGAGAGATAAGCAGAGATAATATTCTGGGCACATTGAGAATGTGGTCCGGCAGCAATTCCTAATCCGGTTTCATATTCAATTCCGGCAAAATACTGCATATTTTCATCAGGGATATAGAATTTTTTGCTATTAATTCCAAAAATGCTGTCATTTTGTTTATATTCTTCAAAAATCCAGGTTAAAAGAGCTTTAAATGCGACAGGTTTCATTACTTTGGACATCACTCCTGCTCCCTCAGTCTGGTAAATCTGGCAAAAAGTTTTTCCGTAATTTCCCTTTTGCGGGAAATAATATCTCTGTATGGCTGTGGTGTCACCTTATAATCGTCGAGAAGATGGCTATCTCCTTTGATTACATGCATGATTCTTGCTTCTGTGATGCCATATATCCAATGAGACAGGAAATTTCCTGAATTAAGATCTGCAGCAGGCTGGTAATCTATCACAGCGATATCAGCGATATCCCCTTGGAGAATTCCCAGATCATAACCATAAGCCTTTTTAAGGCGATAAGAATTTTTCAGCAGCCAAGCCATCTCGGCGTATCCTGAGTCTGCACTTCTATTTAAATATTTGCATAAAAGATATGAATTTTTAAAGGATTTTAAGATATTTGAATTCATCCCATCGGTTCCCACCGTAATGGGGATATTGGAATTTGTGAATTCTACAAGATTTGCCACTTTCAAGCCATTATTGAGATTAGAGTCTACTGCCTGCACCAGGAAGATTTCTTTTCCTGCGAGTTTTGAGAGGTCATTAGGGGAGAGATTACTAGCGTGCACAAAAATAGAATTATTTCTGATCAAGCCGTGCTTATTCAGGCGGTCAATAATAAGATTATCGTATTTATCGAGGGTTTCGTGGGAATCAATCATATCTTCTGCCAGATGAATATGAACGGGCAGATCGCTGCTTTGGGAGGCAATCTTTTGCAGGCTTTCTGTGCTGAGCGTGAAAGAAGCATGCAGACCCAGCATCCCCTGCACTGCTTTGCCCCGCTGATTATTGGCAAAATTCAGGTTTTCAGCCAGGGAATCCTCAAAGATTTGGCTGCCATTACGATCAGACATTTCAAATGCCAGCACTCCCTGTATTCCATAGGCATCAAAAGCCTTTGCCATCATGTCTAAAGAGCCTTTAATAAAATTAACCGAAATATGGTGATCAAAAACGGTGGTAACGCCATGCCGGAGGCAATCTTCCAGTGAGAGAACCGTAGAGAGTAATACACTTTCCTCATCCAGGGCTCTATCTAAGAGCCACCATAAATTTTTGAGATTACCCAAAAAACTGCCAAAGGGTAATTGGCAGGGGATTCCCTTGGACAGCATGGAATACATATGATGATGCCCATTCACGAGCCCCGGCATGATCACCCTGTCCCGGCAGTTTATCACTATGTCTATTGTCTTTTCCGGAATTTCTCGAGATATCCTGCCGTTTGCCACATATAAATCTTTTCGCAAGACAGTAAAATTTTCTCTAGCGGGAATAATAACGTACCCATCCTTCAGCAAATAATTCATCCGTGGTTATCCTCCTAAAAATTCTCCAGAACCTGCCTTGGACAATATACCCCTGTTTTCCTGGTATATCACTTTACCTCGCAGAATGGTTTTAACCACTTTTCCTCTGAATTCATAACCTTCAAACGGGGTCTGTTTTCCTTTTGATAAGAATTCTCTGCCGCTTATTCGGTAGTATCTTTTGGGGTCTATCAAAGCGAAATCGGCATCCATACCGGCAGCGATCTTGCCTTTTCGTGTATTGAGTTTATAACGCTTTGCTGGATTTTCGCAAACTAATTCCAAAAGTCGCTTGAGATTGATACGTTTTTTGAAAAAGCCCTCAGAGATCATATATGGTAATAAGAGGCCACTGCCGGCAATTCCGGCATAATCTGTCCAGATAGATTCCGTATCCTTATCCTGGAAGCGGCTTGCTGCATGATCTGAGGTAACAAAATTTATCGTGCCGTCGCGAAGATGCTCCCATAATTTGCCGCGTTCATCCTGTTTGAGCACGGGGGCTACTTTTAAAATGCTGCCGCGGTGCACAAAATCTTTAAGCTCAAATGCCAGATAATGGGGGCAGGTTTCTACACTGATACCATGGGCGGCAGCAATTTCTGCGCCCTTTCCGGTGCTGATGTGTACTATGTGCAAATCTCCACCTGTTTCACTGCAAATCTCACCTGCTCGCTGGACTGCCTTTAATTCTACTACCTCCGGTCTGGTGCGGTAATAATTTTCAGCAGAAATCCCCTGTCTTTTTTCCCGGGCTTCTGCCCGGCTGATGTACAATTTTTCCTCAGCATGAAGTAAGACAGTTTTTTTGAATTCTCTGCTAAGTGATAGTGCTCTAGCTAACTGGGAATAGGTGAGACTGGTAAAACTTTCCATCCCCGATATCAGATAGCACTTGTACCCCCGCACATGAGGTGAGAGTTCTTCCATTTTATGATGTAAACCACTAAGATTATTACCGGATATTCCGCCAAAAAAGGCATAATCGACTACTGCCTGTTCTTTAACTACATCAAGCTTGTACTGCAGATTTTCCAGATTTGTGACAGGCGGCAAACTGGTGCATGGCATATCTATTACAGTAGTGACGCCACCGCTGGCAGAAAAGCTTGAGCCGTGATAAAAATCCTCACGCTCCTCAAATCCCGGCGTGTTGAAGTGAACGTGGGCGTCTATTGCTCCCGGCATAATATATAGACCTTCTGCATCAATTTCTTCTTCGTTTGCCGCTTCAATATTCTTGCCTAGTTTTACTATTTTGCCATTCTGTACCAAAATTGAGACCTTCTCAAAATCGCTCTTTCCTGCCAAAGCTACTAATCCGTTTTTTATTATCATTTTTATAACCCTCAGTTATTTTATAGTTAAGCCCCAAAAATGTCAAACTATTTCGATTTCCGGCTGGCAAACCCCTGAAATATTTAGAGCATGGCTTACAAAAAAACCTGCAGGAGTGATTTTCCACGGGTTTCGCCCTTGGCTATTATTATTTTACCATTTTCAGGGTAATATTAAATTTGCCAGACTCAGGCTGTGTAACTCCATTATTACCAATGAGCTATCGCACATCCGGGAGTCAGAAATATTAATTTGGAATTGACAATCATTTAGGAATTCTTTGGGCTCTATAATTAATGCTCGTGAGTGGCGAACTCCCAGTTTAGGGGTTCGGATATCTGGAAGGTGAATTTCTGGAGCCAGGATAGCATTGATGAGATATCATATCCGGTTTGAACTAATAATATGTCTCTATCATTGTATGTTTTATCGAGATCGATTGAGTTATCTGTGAAAAAGATATATTGTCCGGAGAGAATGGAATCAGGGATGGTTTTTCCCCAGAGCCATAATTGGATATTATCATGTTTCTTAGATGCCAGAGAATCTCTGAGTGCGATAAAATAGGGTAGGTTTTCTGGGGCAGAGATCACTGCCAGTTTTGCAGCAGGATGGAAGATATCTACAATACGGACATCTTCGGGGTTAGGTTGATTGAAATGCTGGATAAGTCCTGCGGAGCCTTTATAGATGAACCAGGCAGCAATCATGAGAGAGAGGATGCGTGCAATGAATTTCATTTTTTTTATCTGGGTGAGCAGGCTGGCAAAGGCAAGAGGTATGAGATAAAGAGTAGTGCCAAAGAAGAAGCCCATAAACAGGAGAATACCAGAGACAGCTCCTCCTAAATTAACTGCTTGCGTGAGAGCAATTAGAAATGCGGGACAAAAATTGATGCCGGTGAGGATACCGAGCAGCAGTCCACTTCTGGTGATAGCAGCAGCTTTGGGGATGTGGCATTTTTTTTCTGAGCGATCTGAGCGGATAACTGTGAGCACTAAATAGATGGAGAGCAGGATATTGGCAATAGAGCTATAGAAATTGCGGTCAATGCTTGATATATTTGCTCCGGCGGCCCCAGCGAGAGCCCCGAATGTGAGATAAGAAAAGAATCTACCCGCAGAAATTTCGACGATTGCCAGCAGGCTTTTACTTAGTTTTCTATCAGATGTCATGATATAGGGCAGATAGATGGGGGTGCAGGTCATGAGGCAGAGCGAGCCGGTTGAAATGCCCAGGAAGAAACCTTCCAGTAATGCTTTTATCATATTAGTTCCTAAAAGTAGTATTCGAGTACTATTTGGTGCATATTTGACTGGGTGCCGTCAAAATCCTGGGTAATGCCGAACTGGTAGCCAAGATTGAAATGTGAAGCTATAAATTCCCAGCCGGAACCAGCTTCTAATTCATAATCCAGCCAGCGATCATTACCCATAAAATATCTGCCATCAGAAAAGAATTTGATGTTATTTAGATAAAATTGGGCAGCATAATTAAATGCTATAACTATAGAATCTAATTCATAAAGAGCACCAATCTGGGCAAAGGAGAGCTGATTAATATCCGAAACGCAGAAATTACGTCTGATATTGGTTTCATACCAGGAGTTTCCCAGATATATTTCTGCCATTTCCTTATCCAGCCAGCCTTGCCAGTTCAAGATATTCAGCAGAGTCCAGTCTTGAGCAAATTTACTGCTTAAGCGGGAGTAAGTGCGAATATAATTAGTGAGTTTGTCATCCAGATCAGAATATCCTATTTGCACTTCCTGAGTGAGGAAATGGATGTAGTTTAAGCGATGTTCATATTTCCCTTGCAGGTAATAGGCGGAATAATTAAAATTTTTGTTTTCATTAAGATCATTGAAATGATTGCCGTTAAGAGTAACAAGCAGATCCTGAGTGAGCCAGTAACCTGCTGCTATATCCCAGAGCAGGTCATTTTCCCGAATAGCATCACTGGAATTCTCTCTGCCACTATATTTATCGTAGGCAGTAGAGATGTAGTCAGTTTTCAAATTAAAACACCATTTGCGATTATCATAATTATAATTACCACCTAAACTGAGGGAATTATTATATTGGTATCGATCTTTGAGCCCGGATATTTCAGTGAGGTGATCATCTTTGGGAGAAATGCCCAGACCTAGATAAAGATCGAGAGCCCAGTTTTCCTTAATTTGCCAGGCATGAACAATATTTCTGGCGATACTTTCCTGATAAAAGCTGGCGATATTATCCTGAACTTCAGAGTATTTTATCTGGGTAGTATTCAGGAAAGACCAGTTACCGGCATCTGCTGTGATATAGGCATACAGTCTGCTGGTGAAGCCATCATCAGAATCTGAGCCAAGCGAAAGGGTAAATTGTCCATCAGCATTAAGGAGGGCGAGAAGGCAGATAACTATCAAAATAGCAATACTTTTCATTTATTCTCCTAATGAATGGCTTTTTCGGGACAGACGGCAACGCATTGACCGCACTGCAGACATTTGCTTTGAATGATGAAGGCTTTATTACCTTGATAGACAATGGCATTATGAGGGCAGGCTTCCAGGCATCTTCCGCAGGCAAGGCAGCTTTTTGTATCTATCTGATAGGAATAGGCAGTAGCGTTTTTGCAGGCAGCTATCAAGAGAATAAAAAGGATGATAATAATTAGTATCCAGTATATTTTCTTTTTCATTATAATTACCTGATAGCGTTATATTTGCAGCCGGTTACACAGAGTTTACAATCAATGCACATATTTTGATCGATCACGGCTTTTCCATTTTGAAGAGAAACGGCACCTACGGGACAGATCTTTACGCAGTCTCCGCAACCAACACAATCTGCTTTCCAAATTGCGGGTTTACGGGAAGCTGCGAGAACCAGTAAAATTGCAAGTAACACCACCAAGATAATAATTATTTTTTTCATTAAGAACTCCTCATTAATATCCAACTATCCAGAGGCGGATCGCACTTCTGGGGCAGGGCAGACAATCACCACAGGCTTCACATAGATCAGGATTTATCTCCTTATAGGGACCAATATCACTAATAGCGTTTTGGTCACAGTCATTAATGCAATTATTGCAGTCAATACACAAGCTGGAAACTATCTGATAAACTATTTTTCCACCCGGGCTGTTTGATATATCACCCATGTTACCTGCGTCATCCACAGCTCTAACTGCAAAATAATATACAGTACCAGGAGAAAGTCCTGTTACAACACAATATTCATTTGAACCCGCTGAGCCAGGGTCAGGAGGAGAATTGAACGAATTAGAGGAATCCCAGTTATTCAGAGTGATTGGAGATGTGAGAAAGCGTATTTCATAAGAATCACATGTCCCGGTATTGCCATCATCTCCGGGAGCTGTCCAATTAATAGTTATGCGGTTATTATAGGAGCTTTGCCCATCAATAACTGAGAGATTGGTTATTGCTGAAGGGGGAGTAATATCAATTTCCATTACGATCACAGCCTCACAAATATTAGAAATATCCGAGATATTGTAATTATCATCTTCTGCTTTGATGGCGAAATAATAAGTGATATTAGTTTCCAGATCAGTGATATTAAGAGATTCAGGACTTCCAGAATTAGCTGGGGGAGAAGTGGGAATGGGAGTGGCTGTAAGCCAGTTTTGCTCAGTAATTGGCACAGTGTGGCATCTGAGATCATAACAGAATGCTGTGCCGCTATTGCCGTCATCTCCGGTAGCGGTCCATGATAATGTCACTGTATCAGCAATCACTTCTGCACTCAGATTAGTAATTGCAGCAGGAGGTGTGGTATCGAGGGGAATAATGGCGGTGGCATTATTGGATAACTGGGAAGTATTTGCAGCTTCATCAGTAGCAGTCAGGGCAAAATACCAGGTGATACCTGCTACCAGAAAGTCTATTGTGATAGATTCAGCAGTTCCTGCCGGAGCAGGAAATGGCAGATCATTGATCTGAGAAGCAGTTTCCAGATTAGCTTCAGTGAGTTCTTCTTCAGCGTAATAAATTTTATATTCTGAGGCAGTACCCATATTGCCATCATCACCAGTAGCCGTCCAGTTGATAATAATCTCAGGATCATCGATCTGAGTTGATAGATCCGTGATAGCGGCAGGTGCTTCTGTATCTGCATCAGCTTCAGTGGTTGCTGAAGTGGAATTTGAGATATTAGAAATATTATCGACTTCATCTTTGGTTTTTATGGCAAAGAAATATTCTGTTTCAGGGATCAAGCCGTTGATCGTGAGATTTTCAGTAGTTCCGGCAGGACGAGGTGTGATATTCTGCACATATTCTTGAGCATTTATCCAGTTCACAGCAGTAATCTCATAATTAGCATAGCGGATCTCATAAGCTGCCGCAGTGCCCTCTACCCCATTATCACCGGGTGCTGTCCAGGTAAGAGGTATGGTAGTATTTCCAGGAGTTCCTGCAGTAAGGTCAGTAATATCTGCCGGAGCGGTGATATCAGTAGTTGCTTCTGCTGAAGCAATATTTGAAAGCAGGCTGATATTACCGGCAGCATCATGTGATCTGATGGCAAAAAATAATAATCCACTAGGTTCAGTGAATTCAAGTAATAGTTCTTCTAAAGATCCTGGTGCCTGTGGGGCGGGGTTATATACTATATTGTGGGCATTATTCCAGTTAGCATCAGTAATTTCTTCGGTAAATGATTTGATTACATAATCGCTCACACTTGCCCGCGGGTTTGGATCAGCAGGAGCTGTCCATTGCAGGATTATTGTATATTCTGTGCTGATAGCTGTCAGGTCTGTGATGGGTTCAGGGCTGATCAGATCGAAATATTCACCCTTAACTTTTACTTGAGTTATGGCAGGAGAAGAAGAGTGTCCCACTTCATCAAAAGCAGTAACATAGACAGATAGAGTGTCATTTTCAGGCATATTACCTATCTGCCAGAATTCCATGGCACCACTATATTGGGGTAATAGAGGGGTGAAATCAGTAGCTACATTATTACCTGCAAGATCATTTATTTTCAGTTCATAGAGATAAGCAATACCGGCAAGTGAATCATCTCCCGGTGCCAAGAAAGTGATCTCTATCATTCCAATACTATCAGATATTGCAGTGATATTTTGAGGTGATGCAGGAGCCATGAGGTCTGGGAGTCGCGTGATGGCATCATAGGGACATTCAAAATCGTTAAGGCAATCATAGCAGCTAATGCACCTGTTTTGATCTATATGCACTTTGCCTGAGGCTTCATCAATGATAAAAGCATCCTTTGGGCATTGAAAATCATCAATACATCTATAGCAGGCAGTGCATTGAGAAAACTCAACCCGAGGTGTTTTATCAAGATCATCTGCTTTGGTTAGATCATCTGTGCAACTAGATATAGCTATTAATATGATCAGGGCAAATAGTATTTCAGCTATTCTGGTTTTCATTTTATTTTCCTTGTAATTCTCTTTTTTGTTTTATTAATATCGGGCAGCATAACTCGCAGCGGTGACAATAAATACAATCTACATCGCTAACTTTTTCACTTTTCTGCACTTTTATCCTCATGGGACAAAAGTCATCGCAGAGCATACAATCCACACAGCAATCTTTGCTCCACCATACTTTCTGACGGGGCAGGTGCAAGATTTTTCCAATCCATTGGGCAATATTCATAAGTGCTGCATAGGGGCAGAGGTAATTACACCAGAAGCGTTCAATAAAGAAGCCGGCAATAGTGATTACACCCAAACTGAGCACGCCGGCGATCCTAATATTCTGGATATGAGCCAGGCTCATGACCGGGCAGAATTTAAGATAAATATAGGCAAGACCCTGCCAGGCAAGGATAGCCGTTGCCAGTAATACAACATATTTAAGCCATTTCAGGTAATTATGCACAGAATGTGGCATGTCATTTTTACACTGCCGTTTTCCTGATCTCTTATTTATTCTGAATATGAGTTCCTGAATAGTACCAAAAGGGCAGGCATAGCCACAAAACTTTCTGCCGATGAACATGGTGAGCAGTAAAATAGCCAATCCACCAATTATTGCTGCTGGAAACATCCAGTTCCCTATCGACTGTCCCAGATTAAGACAGCCAAAGCAGACCGCCGCATTTGGACAAAAGGCGTGGGCTATTTGCAATACTCCAGCTATCAGTAAGGCAAAAAGTGCAAGTGATACTGCCAGAAAGAATAACTGTATATTTCTGCGGGTTTTATCTATTTTCAGCATTTATTTCTTATCGATAGCGCCTGTTGGACAGCCTTTCCAGTTCTTACCACTACCATTAGCACAAATACCACACTGGATGCACTTTGTTACATCAATAACTGCTTTTCCTTTCTGCATACTGATAGCTCCCACCGGGCAATTCTTTACACAAAGATTGCAGCCAATACATTTTTTACTATTAACCTGATAACCAGTATAGTCAGAAGTTTTTTCTTCCTCAACTATTGGCAGATAGACTATTTCTGCTTTACATAGTTCTGTAACCTGCAATACATCGTTCAGCATAGTGCCTTTCAATTTCACACTATCACCCGCTGCCAGTTCCGGAGCTACTCCTTCTGCATTTGCCAGAGAAGCAAGTTCCAATCCGAACATACCAGTTCCGGTATTTAAAAACCAGATACCACTCACCTGCATCATGCTGCCCTGATATTCCAGCACTTCCAATACAGCTTCTTCAACTGCAAATAAGGGCGTGACAAATACCAGTATTACTAAAGCTATCCCGATAATATTACTCATCTTTTATATCCTCTAATTTTATTTCAATGCAAAATTAAGATAATGTAATATTAAGTCCATACAAAAATTGACTACTAATTCGGCAGGCATAAACCCGAGTGTCAATGGCATTTTAAATTGGATAGTATACCCCCGAAATTT
>CAZRXY010000112.1:0-40856 GCA_964604155.1 uncultured Candidatus Cloacimonadota bacterium
CGGAGGTGCGTTAGCTCTCCGGTGTGGTCGACCAGGGATAATACAACCTAATACTCTATTTCCCAGTTAATTAGAACTACGATAAATTCAAAAAACAGGGGGATGCCTGCTACTAATATATAGATAAAAATCAAGTTATTATTATTAGTACGTTATTATTGAATTGCTATGAGTTTTTTACTCTTGTATTTCCGAAAACAAAAAAACCGGGGGTTTTAGCCCCCGCACGGCTTTCACAACAATTTTGGGATAAATCCCGATAAAGAAGTGCGAAGTCTGCATCGCCAACCCCGAGCTAAAAGCACGGGTCAATTCATTCAACATTTAAAATTTAACATTCAAAATTATTTCATCACCAATGCAGGGTGATTAATGAGCCAGGAATAAAAAAATATTGGGTGGATGGCAGGAGACGAAAGTAAACCTTGATAATCTCTCACATATAAATTCTGATATATCCGTGAAATTAAATAGACAGACAGGGTTTTTTCCCTTGACGTGATAACGCGTTCAATGGACAATGGGTTACGTAATTTAGTGGAAGGAAAAGATGAAAAGGAGGGATGCTGAGAGGAGTAAAGTTATTATTTTTCAGTAAGATCTGTCGGGTGAGCGGGGTCAGGACAAATTAGAAAAAAGATAAAAATACAAAGAAGATCAGGAGGATTTATGAAGACACTGGATGAATTAAGAAAAATCCGGGAGAAGGCGCAGCAGGAAATGAAGCTTCGCGATAGCGATAATCGTTTTAAGATTGTTGTAGGGATGGGGACATCCGGCATAGCCATGGGAGCTCGTGAAGTGATGAAAGCCATTCTCGATGAAATAGCCCAGCGTGGCATCAAAGATGTTCTGGTCACCCAGACTGGAGAAAAGGGGTTATCATCAATGGAGCCGGTGATAGACGTGATAGAATCGGGCAAGCCAGCCGTCACTTACGGTAACATGGATACAGCAAAAGCCAGAAAAGTAGTAGCAGAGCATATAGTTAATGGGCGTATAGTTAATGACTATGTGGTATCAACTGGTAAATAATTAAACAAGGCGGAGAAGACTATGTATGACAAGATTTTTGAGAGATATGCTCCGGACAAGGAGAACTTGATTTATATCCTTCATGAGATTCAGGATAATCACCCGCAGCAATACATCAGCGAAGAGGCGGCAGCAAAGGTTGCGGAATATCTTGGTATCCCGATATCCCATGTGCATGGGGTATTAACCTTTTATACGATGTTCAGCACTCATCCGCGTGGGGCAAACATCATCAGGCTTTGCGAATCGCCACCTTGCTTTTTGAGAGGTTCCGAGAATATACTGCAAAAATTAAGAGAACTACTGGGCGTTAAAATTGGTGAAACGACGCCTGATGGCTTATTTACTCTGGAGCTTTGTGCCTGCCTTGGAGTATGCGGCAATGCGCCTGTAATGATGATCAATGAGGATGTATATGGTGATTTATCAGCAGCCAAAGTGGAAGAGATCATCGCAGAAATCAAGGGGAGGCGGTCATGAAATTCTATCGCAGTCACGTATTAATAGGTATTGATGAATCTTCTTTGCAGGCGGGGGTGAAAGAGATAGAGAATGTTTTGCAGGAAGAGCTTTCCCGCCATAATCTCACAGAAGAGATACATGTACTTGAGACAGGCACCTTAGGATATTTTGGCACCGGAGTGAGCATGACGGTCTATCCGGAGCAGATCACTTATGCCAATCTCACTAAAGCAGATATAGCCGTAATCGTAGAAGAGCACTTTCTTAAGGGTCGTCCGGTACAGCGTCTAATTTTAGGCAGCGGACAAAAGCGTCCTTATGATTTTAATTACAACCGCAGGATAGTCTTAAGTAATTCCGGTGTAATCGATCCGGAGAACATCGATGAATATCTGGGTGCTGGTGGCTATGAAGCGTGGGAAAAAGCTCTTACTTCCATGCAGCCGCAGGAACTGGTGGAAGAAGTGAAAGCCTCCGGTTTGCGTGGTCGTGGTGGAGCTGGATTTCCTGCGGGTTTAAAATGGAGTTTCACTGCCCCTCTTAAGTCAGATCAGAAATTTGTGGTTGTTAATGCTGATGAAGGTGAGCCTGGGACTTTTAAGGACCGTTTGATCATGGAAGGAGACCCTCATAAATTGTTGGAAGGCGTAATGCTATGTGCCTATGCAATAGGAGCCACTAAGTCATATATCTATATCCGTGGAGAATACAAGCTTTGTATCTCTCGTCTGGAAAAGGCTATCTCTCAAGCTCGAGAATACGGCATTTTGGGGACAGATATATTTGGCAGCGGGTTTGACCTTGATATATTTATCAAGATTGGTGCCGGAGCTTATGTATGCGGAGAAGAGACGGCATTGATAGAATCTATGGAAGGCAATAGAGGCAATCCCCGCAGCAAGCCACCATTTCCCGGAGTTGCCGGAGCCTGGCAAAAACCAACAGTAGTTAATAATGTGGAGACTTTGGCAAACATACCGTCAATCATATCCAAAGGCGGCAAATGGTATGCCACGCATGGAGAAGAAGGCTGTACAGGAACCAAGGTATATACTATCATGGGAGATGTAAAGCTGCCAGGCTTGTGCGAAGTGGATATGGGAATAACGTTGCGGACTATCATCGAGCAATATGCCGGAGGCATGAAAGAAGGCAAAAGATTCAAAGCTGCCCTGGTGGGAGGTGCAGCGGGAGTATTTTTAAATAATCAGCGGCTTGACGTTAAGATGGATTATAATTCCTTGAAAGAATATGCTGCGGTTTTGGGCTCAGGTGCCATATTAGTGATGAGCGAAACTGCCGATATGGTCGATATGCTCTGGTCTGTTTTACGTTTCTTCCGTCATGAATCCTGCGGTAAATGTAATCCCTGCTCCAAAGGAACCGAAATGTTATATAAAATAATAGACAATATTCGCAAGGGCAAGGGCAACCCGGGGGATCTTGATGAATTGGTTCGCATATCTCAAGGTATGCTGGACACTTCATTCTGTGCCTTGGGACAATCGCCCTATATGCCAATAGAGAGTGCGATAAATAACTTCAAAGCAGATTTTTTAGCAAGAATGAGATAAATAAATAAATGGAGGATAACTTAATGACAGTTTATCTTAATGGTAAAGCCTATGAAGCCTCTCCTGGAGAAACAGTACTGCAGGTTGCCTTGAGGAATAATATATATATTCCTCACCTTTGTTTTCACGAGAAAACTGGTCAGGCTGCCAAGTGCCGAGCCTGTGTAGTGGAAATCGAAGGCATGCCTGGTTTAAAAACCGCCTGTAATACACCCGTTACCGAAGGGATGCAGGCCTCTACATTAACCCGGAAAGTATTAGATGCGCAGAAGCTGGTAGTGGATTTGATCCTGTCTTCCGGTCAGCATGACTGTCTATCCTGCGAGCAAAACGGTAATTGTGAATTGCAGGATGCAGCCTATTATCTGGGTATAAAAAAACCAAGCTTTCAACTTTATGACGATGAATATGAAATTGATGATTCCAGCGAGTTCATCATAGTGGATCGCTCAAAATGTATTAATTGCGGGAGATGCGTAGTCGGCTGTAATCAGACTGTGGTCAATGAAGTTATCAATTTTGGCAATCGTGGTTTTGAGACCAAAATTGTATTTGACACAGACCTGCCCATGGGTACATCCACCTGCGTGCAATGCGGTGAATGCGTGCAATTATGCCCTGTAGGCTGCCTGATAGACAAAAGAGCACTTGGAGCGGGCAGAACCTGGGAACTGGACAAGGTGGAAACCGTGTGCCCCTATTGCGGAGTGGGCTGCCGCATTGAAGTTCATGTCGATAGAACGCAGGATAAGATCGTGCGGATCACCGGCGTGGAAGATTCTCCCACCAATAATGGGATGCTTTGCGTGAAGGGTCGTTATGGTTTTGATTTTGTAAATAGTGAAGAACGGATCACCTCACCATTGATCAAAGATAAGGGCAAATTCCGGGAAGCGAGCTGGGAAGAAGCAATTGAATTGATCGCCAAGAAATTCATCTCGATTAAAGAGGAATACGGCAGCGATGCAATTGCCGGTCTTGCCTCTGCCAAGGTTACTAATGAAGAAAACTTTGTTTTTCAAAAATTAATCAGAAAGGAGGTGGGCACAAATAACGTAGATCATTGTGCCCGGCTCTGACATAGCTCCACAGTAGCCGGTCTGGCTGCTTCATTTGGTAGTGGTGCAATGACAAACGATATAGCCGGGATCAAAAAGGCAGATGTGATTTTGATCATCGGTTCCGATACATCTGCAGCACATCCTGTGATTGCTGCGCGTATCAAACAGGCGGTGAGAGAGGGTAAATCTAAACTTATAGTGATAGACCCCAAAAGAATCGTCATGGCAGATTATGCCGAGATTTATGCTGCTCAGCGTCCTGGCTCGGATGTGGCTGTGATGAATTGCATGATGCAGGAAATCCTTCGTAACGGCTGGGAAGACAAGGAATACGTAGCTAACCGTCTGGAAGGTTTTGATGAATTTAAAGCCGAAATAATGAAAGAAAAGTATTCACCTGAAAATGTGGAAATTCTTTCCGGCATAAAAGCAGATACATTGAGAGCAATTGCCAAGCTCTTTGGGCAGGCAAAAACTGCTTCGTTGTTTTATGCAATGGGAATCACCCAGCATACTACAGGTAGAGACAATGTGTGGACAACTGCCAATCTTCAGATGCTTTGCGGCAACGTGGGCGTGGAAGGTGGCGGGGTCAATCCGTTGCGCGGACAATCCAATGTGCAGGGAGCCTGCGATATGGGAGGATTGCCCAACGTTTATCCGGGCTATCAGGCAGTGAGTGTCCCGGCAAATCAGGAAAAATTTGAAAAAGCCTGGAATTGCAAACTTGATAACAAAGTGGGGATCACAGTCACAGAAATGATTGATGCTGCTTATGATGGCACGCTCAGAGCCTTGTATGTGATGGGAGAGAATCCTTTCCTTTCTGATCCGGATCAGACCCACGTGATAGCTGCAATGGAAAAGATTGATTTTCTGGTCGTGCAGGATATGTTCATCACAGAAACTGCCGAATTTGCTGATGTAATTCTGCCGGCGGCTGCTTTTGCAGAAAAGGAAGGTCACTTCACAAATACGGAAAGAAGAATCCAGCGTATTAATAAGATAATCGAGCCTCCGCAAGGAGTGAAAAACGATTGGGAAATCGTCCAGATGATAGCCAATGCCATGGGTGCAGACTGGAACTATGAGAGTGCCAGAGATATATCGAAAGAGATAAATCTGCTTACACCTCAATATGCCGGGATCACCTGGGAGCGGGTGGGTAGATTTGGCTTGCAGTGGCCCTGCCCTAATGAAGAACATCCGGGAACGCCCTATCTTCATAAGGACAAATTTGCTCGTGGTAAAGGGCTTCTCAGCCCGATCCCATTTAAAGAGCCGGATGAGCTACCTGACGAAGATTATCCTCTAATCCTCACAACCGGACGCGTACTGCAGCAATTCCACACCGGCACAATGAGCAGAAAAACTCAAGGGCTTAATAACATTGCAGGGCCTATGGTAATGATCTCGGTAGAAGATGCCGAGAATTTGAAGATCGCCAATAGTGAAATAGTAAAGATTTCTACGCGTCGCGGCGAGATTACAGCTCCTGCCTTTGTTACCAAGCGTATCCAGAAAGGCGTGATCTATATACCATTCCACTATAAAGAATCCCCGGCAAATCGTCTCACCAATCCGGCAATCGATCCAATAGCAAAGATTCCGGAATATAAAGTTTGTGCTGCAAAAGTTCAAAAAACGACCTAAAAAAGGAGAAGAATTATGGCAAATTTCAATGCCCCGGCAAATATTGCCGAAACAGTTATCTCAAAAGTTGGTGTTTCCAAATGTAAACTGAATTTCTGGAATGTAGTTATTCTGGGAGTTCTTGCAGGTGCTTTCATCGCCTTTGGAGCTCAATTGGCAACCAGAATGGGTGCACTGATCACGTTTGACAGTGGTATTTCAACTTTGGTCATGGGTTCTGTGTTTAGTGTGGGACTTATGCTGGTAGTTATTGCAGGAGCAGAGCTTTTCACCGGTAACAACCTGATGTGGATGTCTGTGCTGGCGGGAGAGGCAAAAATTTCTCAGATGGTAAGTAAATGGGTAATTGTATTTATCGCAAATTTTATAGGCTCTATATTGATAGCCTGGTTCATGCACGCCTCAGGTCTGGTTAGTGGCGCAATTGCTGATAAAGCAATCGCAATTGCCACGGCAAAAGTAGGACTGGATTTCTGGCCTGCAATTTTTCGTGGAATAATGTGTAACTGGTTGGTGTGCCTTGCTGTTTGGCTGGCATTAGCCTCACACGATGTAGTCGGCAAAATTTTTGGTATCTTCTTCCCCATCATGGCGTTCGTTGCTTCAGGCTTTGAGCATAGTATCGCCAATATGTATTTCATTCCGATCGGAATGTTTGTAGATACTACAGGCAGTATTACGTGGGGTGGCTTTTTTAGTAATATGATCCCCGTAACTATTGGTAATATCATTGGTGGTGCTGGCTTTGTGGCTACAATCTACTGGCTGGTTTTCAGGAAATGCTCAGTTAAATAATTCATATTTTTCATATTTAGATACAACCTGCCGCGGCAGGTTGTATCTTTTTTTATTAGTAAAAAATAATGATAAAATCTTCAGATATCACGGCGGTAATACTCGCCGGTGGTAAAAATTCCAGAATTCAGCAAGAGAAATCACTGTTGAATATCCGCGGCACTTATCTCATTGATAGACAGGTAGAACTGCTCAGCACGATATTTGAGCAGATCATAATCGTTACTGCTAAAGATATCATAAAAAATAGATTTCCGGCGATTAGAACTATCGAAGACGAATTCTTTGATTGCGGTCCCCTGGGTGGTATTCATGCCGCTATAAAAAACTCCCGGTCTGAAGCAGTATTTGTCTTCGCCTGCGATATGCCTAATCTTAGCAGAGAGATTATCAATAAGCAGATAGAAACATATCATAATACGCCTGAAGATGTGCTGGTTCCCCGGCACGAAGAAGGTATCGAACCCCTGCACGCCATATATTCCAGTTCAAACCTGCCATTTCTGGAAAAATGCTTGAATAACCGCAGCTATTCCGTTCGCAGCTTTTATCAAAAATCTAATACCCGTTACCTTGATTTTGATAAAAAGGAAATACCATACTTTTTTAATATCAATACTCACTCAGATTTAAGCAGACTACCGGAATAAATGCGCGTTCTATCAGCAATAATATATACCGTAAAATTAGTATCTTAATGATATATAGCTGTTATCTGAATCGTGAAAATGTTTTCGGGATAAATCCCGATTAGGAGGGTGTCTATCGATCCCCGAGCTGAAGCTCGGGGCTATTCATTTTCTTTTCACTTCTCTCCATCCATTACTCATCACTCATCACCCATCACTCATCACCCATCACTCATCACCCATCACTCATCACCCATCACCCATCACTCATTACTTGCGAATGGTCGAAAGACCTTCGCAATGGTGACGACCAATAACTTCATAAGTTCAATATTCCAAACTAACAAATAAATTTTGGGAGTATGCCGGAGCATAAATATTGGATTGACAGAATTCACTAAACAGTAAGAACTGGGGCGTAGTTGTATCATTATCCTGTGCAATTGCTGGGATTATGCAAATACTGAGTATAGATGTGCTTTATAATTAAGTGCGGTAAATTCCTTTATCCATGGGAACTGACCGTAAAAAGAAAGGAAATCATTATGAAAAAAGATATCGGGCATCTTAGTTCATTCATCGATGAGCAGAAGATTTTGGGAAGTCTTAGTCGTGCTGAGCAGCCTTCAAATCGGGAAGTGATTTCCGTATTAAACAAGGCTGTCTTGAAAAAAGGTTTATCTTTAGATGAGACGGCAATTCTTCTCCAGGCAGGCAGAAGTATCAGCGAAGATATTTTCACGGCAGCACGTAAGATCAAGGAAGAGATATATGGTAACAGAATAGTACTTTTTGCTCCTTTGTATGTGGGTAATGACTGCATAAATGATTGCATTTATTGCGGTTTCAGGTCATCAAACAGAGATTGTCATCGCAAAACTCTCACGCGTGGTGAATTGATCGCAGAGACTCAAGCTCTCGAGAAGGAAGGTCATAAGCGTTTGATCATGGTTTATGGTGAACATCCGCGTTATTCGCCGCAATTCATTGCTGAAACCGTAGAAGTGGTATATTCCACTCAGGTTAATAATGGAATTATCAGACGTGTGAATATCAATGCTGCACCATTGGATGTGGAAGGCTACAGGACAGTTAAATCTGCCGGGATTGGCACGTATCAAATTTTCCAGGAAACCTATCACGCCTCAACATATCGCCGGCTTCATCTGCGGGGGCCTAAGAGTGATTTTCTCTGGAGACTCTATGGCTTGGACCGCGGATATGAAGGTGGCATCGATGACATGGGCATAGGGGCACTTTTAGGACTATATGACTGGAAGTTTGAAGTGATGGCATTATTAGCCCACAGCTTTCACCTTGAGGAAAAATTTGGTGTAGGTCCTCATACAATTTCTTTCCCTCGCGTAGAACCTGCTAATGGCAGTGATTTTTCTTATGCACCTCCTTATGCAGTAAGTGATGATGATTTTAAAAAACTCGTGGCAATACTAAGATTAGCCGTGCCCTATACCGGTTTAATACTTACTGCTCGAGAATCAGAGAGAATTAGAAATGAAGTGATACCTTTGGGCGTTTCACAAATCGATGGTGGTTCTGCGATAGGAATAGGCGAATATTCCGCTAAGGATAAAACAGCCTTTAAAAAAAGCCAGTTTGTGCTTTCGGATAATCGCAGTTTAGAGAATATCATTTTTGAACTTGCCAAGAACGGCTATATCCCCTCCTTCTGCACAGCGTGCTACCGGCTTGGCAGGACCGGGGAACATTTTATGGAGCTTTCCAAACCGGGGGATATCAAAATGTTTTGCCAGCCAAACGCTCTTCTGAGTTATACTGAATATCTGCTGGATTATGGCAGCGAAGAAAGCAAAAAACTGGGGGCAGAGCTGGTTTCCCGTGAACTTTCATCCTTTCCCCAAAATGAATTGAGGGATGAACTTGTAAAGAAACTTTCTGAGCTTAAAAGCGGTATCAGGGACTTGTATTTTTAATAAATATAAAAAACTATGAATACTCATTTATACTAATTTAGGATGAATTGTTGAAAACTATAAATTACCGGAATTTACAAAATTCAGACCTATTGTATCTTCTGAATACAGAAGATCAAGGAGAGATAAACAATTTGTTTCAGGCAGCCTATGATGCAAAATTGCATCATACTGGAAAAAAGGTTTACTATCGGGGAATCATCGAATTCAGCAATATTTGCACCAAGGATTGCTATTATTGCGGTATTAGAAAAAGCAATAAAAATCTGGTGCGATTCTCTATGGCTGAAGATGAAATTCTCCAAGCCGCCGAAATAGCCTGGAAAATGAATTATGGCTCTCTTGTCCTGCAATCCGGGGAAAGATCGGATGAAGAATTCGTTAATCTAATTGATCAGTTACTAAAAAAAATAAAAAAACTCAGTAATGCTGAATTGGGCATTACGCTCAGCCTGGGTGAGCAAACCGCAGAAACTTACCGCCGTTGGTTTTCCTCCGGTGCACACCGCTATCTGCTGCGCATAGAAAGCAGTGATGAGGTTCTTTACAAAAAATTGCATCCCGAAAGCCAAAAATTAGATATCCGACTTAATTGCCTCGATCTTTTGAAAGAAACCGGTTATCAGGTGGGAACAGGGGTTCTTATCGGCTTACCGGGTCAAACTGGGGAGATGCTGGCAAATGACCTTGTTTTCTTCAAAGAAAGGGATATCGATATGATTGGTATGGGACCTTATATCCCTCATAAAGATACACCCATGGCGGCTATTTCTCAAGATTGGGACAAAAAACGTCAACTTGAGATCAGTTTGAAAATGATAGCTTTGGCGAGATTATTTCTCAAGGATGTAAATATAGCTTCCACAACAGCACTTCAGGCAATCCATCCCGAAGGCAGAGAATTAGGTTTACTGGCGGGGGCAAATATAATTATGCCCAATATCACACACACAAAATATCGTGAAAAATACAGGCTTTATGACGGCAAGCCCAGCTTAGATGAAAATGCTGCAGAATGCAGAAATTGCCTGGAAACCCGGATTATAAATTTGAATGAAGAAATAGGGTATAACCAGTGGGGCGATTCGCTTCACTTTAAAAGGAGAACTCAGGATGCCAAAAACACCCCGCGGTGAGAGAATAGTAATCACTCTCACAGGTCGTAGAAATGCAGGTAAATCATCTTTAATAAATGCTCTCGTTGAACAGGATATCGCTATTGTCTCACCGACTGCCGGTACTACTACAGATCCGGTAGCAAAATCTTATGAATTATTGCCATTAGGACCTGTAACTATCTATGATACTGCAGGTTGCGACGATGTAGGGGAATTGGGTGAAAAGCGTAATTTGCGAACAGGTCGCGTTTTAAAGCGATCTCATATTGCCATCCTGGTGATTGGAGAAGATGGCATTCTATCACCCGATATCAGTCAGATCCAGGAGATTAAGAGGCAAAATATTCCCTTTATAATGGTTTTTAATAAAACTGATCTAAAAATGCCAAAGAAAAAGGACATTTTTTATGCTGAGCAAAACAATATTAATTTTTGCCAGGTCTCAGCACTTCAATTGAAAGGTATTGATGAATTAAGAAAGCAGCTAATGTCAATGGCTCCTGCCATCCATAAGGATAACAGACTTTTAATTGGTGATCTGATTCTTCCCAAAGATATAGTTTTTTTAATTGCTCCAATAGATCTTTCTGCTCCCAAAGGCAGATTGATCTTGCCTCAAGTTCAGGTTCTAAGAGAAATCTTAGATTGCAATGCTGTGGGCGTTATTGTAAAAGAGCATGAGATAAAAGCTGCCTTTAATCAATTCAATAGGTATCCTGATCTGGTGATCACAGATTCCCAGGTGGTAAACACTGCTGCCGATCAAGTGCCTCCTGAAGTGAAATTCACTACTTTTTCTATTATTTTTGCCAGATATAAGGGCAATCTGGAAGTGTTGGTTAGAGGAGCAAATACAATCGATCAGTTAAATAGTGGAGATAAAGTGCTGATTGCCGAAACCTGCTCCCATAACGTACAGTGTGACGATATTGGCAGATATAAAATTCCGCACTGGCTTTCTGCCTATACCGGCAAAGATATAATCTTTCAATTTACCACCGGAAATGATTTCCCGGAAGATATCCAGCAATATAAATTAATTATCCATTGTGGCGGATGCATGATCAATAGGATTGAAATGATGAGGCGTATTAATGAAGCACGTGAAAAGGGTTTACCTATAACGAATTATGGCGTTGCTATCAGTAAAATGCAGGGCTTATTGGAGCGCACCTTGAAGCCGTTTTCTGATATCCGAACAGAATCTCTCAAGCCATGATAAAGACATCCTCCTCAAATCCGGTATAGACATTGAACCTTTTTCCGCGTGTGAAACCTATAATAAAAACCTTATATTTCCAGCCCAGCCTGATAGCCTCAGAAGTAGCTGCAGATTGGGATACTATCACCGGGATACCAAGTCTCACGCATTTTTTTACTATTTCTGAAGATATTCTGCCACTGCAGATCAAATAGAAGTCCCGTAAATCCCTGCCATTTTTTATTGCCATGCCAGCTACCTTATCCACCGCATTATGCCTGCCGATATCATCCGCGGAAAAAACTATTTCGTTTTCGCATACCAGCCCGGCACTGTGCACTCCGCCGGTTTGGCTAAACAAAGAGGAATCCGTCTGGAATTGATGCATGATTCGCAATATGCTTTCTGCCTCAAGCTTTATCTCTGGAAATTTATCTCTACTCCCGGATAGTGCAGAAGATAAAGACGAACCGCAACCGGAAGTTTTTTCACCAGTCAGAAAAAAACTCTCCAGCCGCTCCCCTGGAATATCCAGCTTAAAATTTATCTCTCGCTCCTGAATCGAATACTCGCAGTCCTCTAATTCCCTTTGTTTTTGCAGCAGCCCCTCAGAATAAAGAAAACCCAGAGCCAGTTCCGGCAGTTTTTCCGGCAGACACGCTATGGATACAAGACGCTGGTCATTGATACTGATCGTAAAGGATACTTCACGCACAACTAGATCACTAAGATATTCAAAACTCCCATTCCTGTATCTCTTAATCTCCTTCAAAATACTCAATTCTTCCATATTTACATCTCCTTCTACAGAACCATTCATCAGCATTACCGGTTTTTTTGGCAATAAGAAATATCTAAAACCCGGCTTCACCTTGATTTTTTTAGTGCAGGACTCATAAATCATCCTGCAAGGGTGGAGGGATAATTTTGAATGTTGAATTTTGAGTTATGAATGAAGAAGGTGAGTAACCCCGTGCTTTTAACTCGGTGCAGCTTTTGTACTTATAATATTACTAATGAGCTATTCACCAGTTAGTTAGAAAACCGTGGGGATGCCAGGAACTATCTAAAAAAACTTCAAATTGATAAATTTCGCATCTAATTATACATTACTTCACTATAATGTAATTTTTTGCTTGACCTGGTTCTCAAAATTTCAGATTTTGAGCGTGATATAGTGGAATGAAAAAGCAGGGTTCTACCTTGAATAAGACAATTCAGTTATTGTGCGATTGATCGTAAATGAAGATATAAAACAAACCAGGAGGATAAATGAAGACACTGGAGGAACTTAGAAGTATCCGGCAGAAAGCTCAGCAGGAGATGAAGCTGAGAGATGCGGATTATGGTTACAAGATAGTTGTAGGCATGGGTACTTCAGGGATAGCAATGGGAGCCAGAGAAGTGATGAAGGCAATCCTTGATGAGATCGCCAAACGGGGTATCCAAAATGTATTGGTCACTCAAACCGGCGAGAAAGGTCTATCTTCTATGGAACCTGTCGTAGACATAATTGAGCCCGGTAAACGTGTGGTTACATATGGCAATATGGATATCACAAAAGCAAGAAAAATGATCGCGGAGCACATAGTCAATGGAAGGATAATAAGTGACTATGTGGTATCCACAAGCACGTGAGAGACGGAGAATTATCATGTATGAACAGATTTTAGAAAAATACTCTCCCGAAAAGGAGAATCTCCTTTATATCCTGCATGAGATCCAGGATAATCATGCTCAGCATTATATTTCTGAAGAAGCCGTTCATAAAGTAGCAGAATATTTAAAAATAGAACCTGCTCATATCTTTGGAGTACTCACCTTTTATACTATGTTCAGCACCGAACCGCGAGGCAGTAATATTATCCGGCTATGTGAATCTCCTCCTTGTTTCCATCGCGGAGCTGAGAATATCTTGAGATACCTTGAAAAGAGTTTGCAGATATCTGCTGGTGAAACCACTACAGACGGCTTATTCACGCTGGAGCTGGCTGCCTGTCTTGGAGTTTGCGGCAATGCTCCCGTAATGATGATCAATGAAGATGTATATGGTGATTTAGGCGAAGCGAGAGTGGATGAAATCATAAAATCATATAAGGGGGCAAAATAATGAAGTTTTATCGCAGTCACATACTTATTGGTATCGATGATGCCTCTCTATCAGCGGGAGTGAAACATATAGAAGAATTATTGCGCAGTGAATTACAGAAAAATGATCTGGCAGATGAGATAAATGTCCTTGAAACAGGAACACTTGGTTTTTTTGGCACAGGGGTGAGTATATCCCTATACCCGGAGCAGATCACTTATGTGAATCTGCAGCCGGATGATATCAGCGAGATAGTAAATGAGCATTTTCTCAAAGGTCGTCCGGTAAAGCGTCTTATCCATAAATCTCTGCTGACAAAGCAGTATGATTATAATTATAAGAACCGTATAGTACTGGCAAATTCCGGTTTGATCAATCCGGAGGACCTCAAAGACTACCTGGCGACGGGTGGATATGAAGCCTGGGAAAAGGCACTTCTTGAGATGAAGCCGGGCGCAGTAGTAGAAGAAGTAAAAAAATCCAATCTGAGAGGACGGGGTGGGGCTGGATTTCCCACAGGACTAAAGTGGTCTTTCACAGCAGATATTTCAGGTATTCAGAAGCTGTTTGTGATCAATGCAGATGAAGGAGAGCCGGGGACTTTTAAAGATAGATTAATAATGGAGGGTGATCCTCACAAGCTATTAGAGGGATTAATGATCTCCTCTTATGCAGTGGGAGCTACAAAAGCCTATATTTATATCAGAGGAGAATACAAACTGTGTATCCACAGGCTAAAAATTGCTATTAATGATGCCTATACACATGGAATTCTGGGTAAAAACATTTTCGGCAGTGGCTTTGATCTGGATATATACATCAAAATCGGAGCTGGGGCTTATGTCTGCGGGGAAGAAACTGCCTTGATCGAAAGTATGGAAGGGAATCGCGGCAATCCGCGTTCCAAGCCGCCTTTTCCTGGCATCGAAGGGGCTTGGAAATTGCCTACCGTTGTCAATAATGTGGAGACTATTGCCAATATACCTGCAATCATAGCAAA
Organism: uncultured Candidatus Cloacimonadota bacterium; assembly: GCA_964604155.1. Taxonomy (GTDB): domain Bacteria; phylum Cloacimonadota; class Cloacimonadia; order Cloacimonadales; family TCS61; genus Stygibacter. The sequence continues at coordinate 14,570 of CAZRXY010000112.1, forward strand.
TGGTGCAAATTGGTATAAGAATTACGGGCCTGAAGATTGTCCGGGGACTAAGGTATTCACGATCATGGGCGATGTCAATCTGCCTGGTTTATGTGAAGTAGATATGGGGACTACGCTAAGAAGTATCATTGCAGAATTTGCCGGCGGTATTTTAGATGGTCATAATTTTAAAGCCGCACTTGCAGGTGGGGCTGCTGGAGTTTTTATTCCTCAGAGTCTCCTTGATATTGAAATGGATTTCACCAGCCTGAAAGAATATGCAGCAGTATTAGGCTCCGGTGCAATTCTGGTTATGGATGAGCGCACCGATATTGTAGATATGCTTTATTCAATAATCAGGTTTTTCCGTCATGAGAGTTGTGGTAAATGCACTCCGTGCTCAAACGGTAATGAGATGCTGTATAAATTGATCAGCAGGATAAGGAAAGGTGAAGGTTCCGAGGAAGATATCGAAAATTTAATCGTTATTGCAGATGCCATGTTCCATTCCTCTTTCTGCCCGTTGGGTCAAAGCCCTATCCTGCCTGTAAAGAGTGCTATCCAGCATTTCAGGGCTGATTTTTCTAATAAGATAAAAAAAATATTTCCGGAGGAAAAAAATGCTTAAGATGATAAACCTCTCTATTGATGGTACTGAGGTTCAAGTTCCGCAAGGAACCACCATCATCTCCGCTGCAAAAAAAGCTGGGAGAAATATACCAAGTCTATGCTACCATCCAGATATTCCACCAACTGCAAGTTGTGGTATTTGCGTAGTAGAAATCGAGAATTCTCCCCTCAAGCGAGCCTGCTGCACCACTGTCTGGGAAGGTATGAATGTGACCACTAACAGCAAGAAATTACGCTCACTCAGAAAAACACTGATAGAATTGATGCTTAGTGACCACGATGTTGTGTGCCCTACTTGCGTGCAAAACAATAAATGTGAATTGCAGGACATAGCTTATCAATTCGGCATTGAAATGTCCGGGTTACCATCTTTATTAGTACAAAAACCCGTCGATTACAGCAGTCCCTCCATAATCAGAGACCCGAACAAATGCATTAATTGCGAACGCTGCATATCTGTGTGTGCCGATACTCAAACCGTTTTTGCTCTCACTCTTGATGGACGTGGCTTTAATACCACCATCACTACTTCTTTTAATAAAGGCATGGCAAACAGTCCCTGTGTAAATTGCGGTCAGTGCACCGTGTATTGTCCCGTGGGTGCTTTGCGAGAGCGCACCCATACCGATGAAGTCTGGCAGGCACTACTTGATCCCGATAAGTATGTAGTTGTGCAGGAGGCACCGGCAGTTAGAGCCACACTTGGCGAAGAATTTGGTATGAACCCCGAGGAAGTAACAACGGGGAAAATGTATGCCGCTCTGCGTCGCTTAGGTTTTGATCGCGTATTCGATACCAATTTCACTGCCGATCTCACGATTATGGAAGAGGGTATGGAATTGATAAATCGCGTGAAGAGCGGTGGTAAGTTGCCCGTTATAACATCCTGTTCTCCTGGCTGGATAAAATTTATGGAAACTTATTTCCCCTGTGTTGCCGAAAATGTCTCTACTTGCAAATCTCCCCAGCAAATGTTTGGTGCTATGGTTAAAACATATTTTGCCCAGAAAGAGAATATTGATCCTGCAAAAATCGTCAGCGTATCCGTAATGCCCTGCACTGCCAAAAAGTTCGAAGCTCAAAGACCTGAAATGCATGACAGTGGATATCAGGATGTGGATTATGTGATCACGACCCGTGAACTGATCAGGATGATCCAGGAGGCACGGCTTGATTTTAAAAATCTGCCGGAGGAAAAAGCTGATGATCTTATGGGCGAATATACTGGAGCTGCCACTATCTTTGGTGCAACTGGTGGAGTGATGGAGGCTGCTGTGAGAACCGCCTACTTTGTCCTCGCCGGTCAAGAAATGGAAAATATGAATCTTGCTCCAGTCCGGGGAATGAATGGCATCAAAGAGGCAGAACTTACAATTCCTCTCAAAGATGGCGGTGAATTACCCCTGAAGGTGGCTGTCGCTCACGGTTTGGGAAATGCTCGTAAACTAATGGAACGGCTTGTTAATGGAGAAGAATTCCACTTCATTGAAATAATGGCATGTCCGGGCGGCTGCGTGGGAGGCGGCGGTCAACCATTTGGCAGCAGTATTGCAGATAGAGCCAGACGCGGTTTGAGTCTCTATAAAGAAGATGAAAATGCTCAAAAACGTACTTCTCACTCGAATTCTGAAGTTATGAAAGCCTATGCAGATTTCCTGATAGAACCAAATTCTCCAAAAGCTCATAAACTTCTGCACACAAACTATTTTGAACGCAGCTTAGCTACCGGTGACTGCCTGAAAGCTGTTACACATAAGCACTAAGCTATTAATATAATAGAGCCGGTATCTCACAAGGTACCGGCTTTATAAATATAATTCTTCATCTTATCCTATTTCATTAGCAATATCTTACGGGTATATCTTCCGCTCTCGCTTTCATAACGCACCAGATAGACTCCGCTTGCTGCTTCTTCTGCTTCCCAGACCGCTTGATGTAAACCCCTCTCCTTATACCCATTCTCAAGCACAGCTACAATCTGGCCTTTCAGGTTATAGATCAATAATTTCAGATTGCCACTTTCTTGGGCATTATAGGTAACAGTAGTCCTGGGATTAAAGGGATTTGGGTAGCAGTTCAGCGAGTTACCGGGCTCAATCTCATCACCCAATACCGCATTATTGATCACTTCATATTGCCAGACCAGTTCATAATCATATTCATAATCACCTGTCACGCGGCACATCACATTGAAATCTCCTCCCTGCGAGAAATTGCAGGTGAATATCGAGCCAGTCTCTGTCTGCTGTTCTTCATTTATATACCATTCATATTGTACACTATAATCAGAACAATTCATCAAAAATACCTCTACATGCCCCATCTCCACAACATTCCGGGTAGATTCCGGCAGAAAACTTTCGACTGGTGGAGTGAGCACGCGAATACTATCGATGATTACGGGATCGATAGGTCTGTTATTGCTATCAGTAGGAACTTCGCTGATGGCATCTGCCACCTCCATCCCATCAAATACGTAGCCAAAGACTGCATGAGCATTATCAAGCCAGTGCGTAGGCACCACTGTGATAAAATATTGAGACCCTCCGGTATTTGGGTTACCGGTATTCGCCATCGATAGCACTCCCCTGACATGGGTGAGCTCTGGATGAAATTCATCGGGAATATTGTAACCAGGTCCGCCATATCCGGTCCCGGTGGGATCGCCATCCTGGATCATAAAATCAGCTATCACGCGGTGAAAAATCACGCCATCATAAAATCCTGCTGAACTGAGATTGCGGAAATTATATGCCGTCACCGGCACCAGATCCTCTCGTAACTCGGCTGTCATCTCGCCCATATTGGTTGTCCAACGCACTATAGTCTGACCGTGTATCAAAAAAACACTCATCACTATTACCAAGATTATCAAATTCTTCATTTTTCCCCTCGATCACATCTGCCGGGAAACCGGCGATTTATTTTCTCCTTCCTTACTTCAAAAGCAGTGCTTTGCCATTAGATACACCAGAATTGCTGCTCAATCTGAAAAGATACATTCCGGATGGTTGATCTTCTGCCTGCCAAACTACGCTGTGCCTGCCCCTGGGAAGATCGCCGTGCACCAGTTTCCCTACAAGCTGACCCTTGATATTATAAATTGATAAATCGGTCATTCCGTCCTCTTCAATCACGAAACTTATAGTAGTTTCAGGATTAAAGGGATTAGGATATATTTTGTCAATAATAGTGCTTGCCATTATCAAGCCGGCTATGTCATTATCTATATCCTCGTCTGTAACTATGATGTCATCGAGTTTTATCTTGTAATTATCTGTGCAGTTATAATGCCTCCAGGCAAGATATATGCTTTCACCCGCATAATTATCCAAATCCACTACCCGCTGCTGCCAAACAGCATGATCTGCCCCCAGAGTCTCAAAGAATATCTCATCCGTGAAATCCTCCGGCGTATTGCCTGTTACTGATACAAAGACTCCATAGCTCTCTGCCGGATAATTTACATCCTGAGTAGCTATCCACCATGAGACTATTGTATCTACTGGGATTTCGATCAGTGGAGAGATAACCCAGTTATCAGGAGTAAGAGGACCGATTACGGGCCTCCAGGATTCAGAAGTGAGTGAATATACACCACTGTGAGGCGTATATTGATACGTTTCCCAACTAAAACTATCACCATCACCATCGACTATCTGCCAGCCGCCCGGGATAATCGTATCTCCTGTGAGGCTGTCTATGTAACAGGTCTCAAAGCCTTCTTCCAGAAGATGAGCAGACAGGCTGAATACGACAAGTATCAGCATTAAGGCGATCATTTTAAATTTCATGTTTCCTCCAGCATTTTGATTTTTGCTCCTTGTGCAATATCCTTTTTTTTTGTCAAGCATTACAATTTTTCCTGGCATACCCCAGAAATTAATTTGTTAGTTTGGAATATTGAACCTATCAAGTTATTGGTCGTCACCGTAATGGGATAATTTTGAGTTTTGGATTTTGAATGTTGAATGAATTGCCCCGTGCTTTTTAGCTCAGGGGGGCGAGACATTTGTTTGTCATTTTACACGTGTTTCTCCCGTGGTTGTAATAGTGTTACACCCTTCAGGATAATTTATATTTGCCTGGTGCAGCCTATGTAGTTGCATTATTGCCAATGAGCTACCCGCCATCCTAATTAGAAAAACGGGGTGATGGCAGAATAAATTGCCAAAAAATTAATAAAGTGCATATTTATTTCATAAAAAACGAAAAAGTGTGGCAAACACAGGTTATAGCCTTATATATTAATTAGTTGTGGTGTCACTTTGGTGCCAATCTTTGTTTATTTAGTGTAACATGCTGTAATTATGTTTTTCATGTGTAGCAATAAGGCGGGAGGCAGTGAGAGACACGAAAAAAGAGAAGACAGATTAATTTTGAAAATATAGACGGCAGCGGTTATATATATGATGAATTCAACCAGGGAAAGAGTATTGCGGGCGAGAAAGACAATCTATTTAATGAGCAGATACGGCATACGCTCGAATTTTATATTTTTCTTTCACAACGTCAATAAGCATTGGCAGCCGCTATATCGAAGGACTAACGACTATTCGGGAGGAAATTTATCGGGTGTATCTAATCCCCGAGGTTGGAAACCTGGCAAATGGTCTTGACAAAAGGAACACCCATTGCAATATTCCATAGAGATATTCTAAAAATCAAACAAATCTCCTAAAGTTTCCTCATCCTGATGCGGTTTATTCTGCCTGCCGTACTGATTAACTAATTTCTTCTCATAAGCTTGCTGTTTACGGTTCTTTCTGCCCGTAGGCAATCCGGTCTTCTCTTCCAGAACAAGTTTCTCATCAGGATGCAATACTTCCTCATATTTACCTGGAGAGCTTTGCACTTTCTTCACCAAATCTCTTGCATTGTTCTCAATATCAGCCAAAAATTTCTTCCAGTCTTCTTCTCCCCGAGCTATCTGTGCCAGCCTTCTTTCCCATTTAGCAGTGAGCTCGGGAGATTTCATGATCTCAGGCACCAGATTTACCAACTGAATGCCCTTTGCCGTGGGATAAAGGGTTTTTCCTTTTCTCTCCACATAATATGCCGAAACCAGACGCTCAATAATCTCCGCACGTGTTGCCGGTGTGCCCAAACCCCCATCTTTCACATATTCCCGCATTTCTTCATTATCAATAAATTTACCCGGAGATTCCATTGCTGAAAGCAGAGAGCCCTCTGTGTAGCGTGCCGGCGGAGTAGTTTTGCCCTCTATCAGATGTATTGCCTGCACCGGCAATACATCACCCGGCCTTAGCTTCTCCATCTTGAATACCAGATGGGGTCTGGCATGAGTGGCTGCTGATGCCACCAGCTTCCAACCCATCACCTCAGGCAATTTTTCCTTCGCTTTAAATTCCTCTCCCTCAATCTTCACTTCCAAAGTAACTTCCTGATATTCGTAGGGCGGATACAATACCTCCAGAAATCTCTTTGCTATCAGATCAAAAACCTTCTTCTCATCGACACTTAAGGCAGAATTATTCACTCGCTTCTCGGTGGGAATAATGGCATGATGATCACTTACTTTGCTGCTGTCCACAAAGTTCTTACCTGGCTTGAGCTCTTCCTTTAGCAGCGGTGCTGCCGCTATCTGCCAGGGATGAATATTTATCGCAGATAACCGCTCCTTTAGAGTGGCTACCATATCTTCTGTGATATAGCGGGAATCCGTACGCGGATAGGTACAGATTTTGTGCCGTTCATACAAAGATTGCACCAGCGAAAGCGTCTGCTTGGCACTGTAACCAAATTGCTTATTAGCTTCCCGCTGCAATTCTGTGAGATCATAAGCCTGTGGCGGATTTTCCAGCTTCTTCTTCTTCCTGATATCATGAACTATTGCCCGTTTGCCGGTTAACCGCTGCTGCAACAGCCTGGCTTCTGCTTCGTTATAGAACCTTGCCATGCCATTTGCCCCCTGCCATTCCAGTTTGATTCCGTCCATATCAGCCTCCAGACGCCAAAATGGCTTGGGCACAAATTCAGATATCTCCCGCTCCCGCTGCACAATTATATTCAAAGTAGGAGTCTGAACCCTGCCCGCAGATAATTGAGCCTTAAATTTGCAGACCAGTGCCCGCGTTACATTTAGCCCCACCAGCCAGTCTGCCTCCGCCCTTGCTTGTGCTGCATGATACAATGGCAGATAATTTCGCCCCTCTTTGAGATTTCTAAAACCCTCATGTATCGCCTTATCCGTCTGGGAGGATATCCATAATCTGCTTATCTTTCCCTTCCAGCCTGCCTTTAAGATTATCCAGCGGGCAACAAGCTCACCCTCTCTGCCAGCATCTGTGGCTATGACCACCTCTTCTATCTCGCTGCGTAACATCAATTCTTTCACTATCCTGAACTGAGCTGAGGTCTTTGGCATGATCTTCAATTTCGTCTTCTCCGGGATCATCGGTAAATATTTCATATCCCAGTTCTTCCACTCTTTCCAGTAATCATGAGGTTCTGCTAAGGTAACCAAATGACCCAGTGCCCAGGTTACTATATAGTCACTACCCTCAATATATCCTTTATTGGATTTTGTGCAACCCAATGCCTGCGCCAGGTCTCTGCCCACAGAAGGCTTTTCCGCCAGTACCAGCTTCTTCATCTTTGCTCCACTAATTCTTGTTTATTTTACTTTTTCTTATCACTACACCCACTTTTGCTGTAAAGAAAAATCTGTCAATATCCTGCTCTTTTTTTGTCTCTTAACAAATTATCTGAAAACAACCTTTTACTGTCCAGCTCTCACTCCTCATATATAGCCTGAGGGCTCTTACCCCGGTCTTTACACCAGAACCGGTTTACAAAATGATAAGCCAGGATAATATACACCATGGGTGTAATTCATGTGTCTGAATATTTAAGTTGATTTTTTTTGACTGAGTATTTTTCTGGTAATCGATAATAAATCTGTTTCGAAGGATTTATTTGCTTAATTTTTATAGCATAAAAAAAATAGATAACATGGGAGGTTATGTGAAACAACTACTTGATGTAGCAATGAACGTGGCAAACTCACTGGGGGCTGAATATGCTGATATCCGTCTCCAGAAGACACGCAGGGAATTTATTTATCTGCGCAATCTGAGCTTAAAGAATACCTCAAACAATCTCACGCACGGATATGGTATTCGCGTATTTAAGGATGGAGCGTGGGGCTTTGCTCACAACAGTGTTTTTACGGCTGATGCTGTTACAAGCACTGTAAAACGGGCATTTATGATAGCCCAACAGAGCTGTAGAGTGCCCTATGGCCAAGGTTTAAGCCTCGCAAATGAAAGAGCATATATAGACCATTATAATACTCCGGTCTGCATAGATCCTTTCTCTGTGAGCCCTAATGAGAAAATTGATCTTATGCTTGAGGTTAATAAAACTCTTCTTAATTTCGCAAAAATCAGGCAGGCGACTTTTATGTTCGAATCTCAGAATGACGAAAAGCTCTTTGCCTCCACACTGGGCACCGACCTAAAAATTAATACTACCTTTGTCTATCCTGTATTTACTGCAAATGCGGTGGGTAACAACGATTCCCAGGCGAGAAGTTTTGATCTGGGAGGAAAGGCAGCCGGCTGGGAATATGTATTAGGTCTTAATCTTTTACAGGAGGCACCCCGCGTGGCAGAAGAAGCCATCATGAAGCTGGAGGCAGAAGAACTTGGCGAAGAAAAACGCCGCACCCTGCTCCTGGATCCAATACACCTGAGTCTCACAATGCATGAATCTGTAGGACATCCCACTGAGCTTGACCGTGTATTAGGCTGGGAAGCAGATTTTGCTGGAATTTCGTTTGCCACGCCGGAAAAACTGAAAAAATACCAATACGGTTCAAATCTGGTCAATTTTCTGGGTGATAACACTCTGGCTGGGGGTTTGGCTACTGCTGGTTATGACGACGATGGCGTGCCTAACCAAAAATGGTATATCGTTAAGGACGGCATTTTAAATGAATATGGCACAACGCGTGATACTGCACCATTGATCGGCTTGAATATGTCTCGCGGCTGCAATAGAGCCACCAGTTATTATGATTTCCCCATCAACAGAATTCCTAATCTTTACCTGGAGCCGGGCAAAAACCTGCTCACACCCCAGGAACTGATCTCTGATACGGAAGACGGAATATATATAGAAGGGCAAGGCTCCTTTTCTATCGACCAGCACCGCGTAAATTTCCAGTTTGGCGGTGATATGTTCTGGGAAATAAAAAACGGCAAGAAAAACAGAATGCTAAAAAAAGTGATCTATCGCAGTAATAATCCGGAATTCTGGAATAGCGTGGACGCTATCTGTGATGAGAGGTTCTTTAAAACCTTTGGCGTAAATAATTGTGGCAAGGGGCAACCTGGTCAAAGAGGTCGCATGACTCACGGCGGCTGTCTCACTCGCTTTCGTAATATCACAGTGGGAGGTTCCAAATGATTAATAAACAAAAAATGCTACAAGCAGCAGAATATATCAGAAAAAATTCATCCGCCGGTGACTGGACCTTTTCGGCAGTCACAAATGACCACAGCCGCACCCGTTTTGCCCAGAACGGGATCACGCAACATATCTCGGGACAAAAGGCTGGTTTTTCTCTTTCTGTCTCATTTGATGCTCAAACCGGCTCCGCTTCCTGCAATGATACTTCTCAAGAAGGGCTGAATTTCTTGATTAAAACTGCTGAGACTATTGCCAGACGTAATCAGCCAGACCCCGAATTTGTGCCCTCTGAACCCGCAAAAATACTGCCGGAAAGTAATGATTATGCTGAATCTACCGATCTTCTCTCCCCTGAAGACCTGGTGGATATCGTCCAAAAATGCGTAGAAAACGCCGACAAAAAGGGAGCTAAAACATCCGGCATGACGGAAAAAGATACCGGTTTTGCCGGACTATTCACCAAAAATGGCTTCGAAGGATTTCATCACAGCACAGACTTTTCTCATTCCATGACCATGTCTAAAGGCGGGGTGGAAACCAAAATCAACCGCTCTATGCTGGACTATAATGATTTTGATCTCAATTTGATTATAGAACTTATTAATGGTCAATTTGATAATCTCTCCGATCCTGAACCTATTGAACCCGTTGCCATGCCCGTTATTATGAGACCTTCTGCCGTGGCAGACTGGTTCATTTATCTCTTGTGGATGCTCGATAGAAGACAGGCAGATGAAGGATTGACTCCCTTCACAGGTCAATTAGGCAACCAGTTCTTTGGTGAAAAATTCTCCTTGAAATCTGTATTGAATAACCAGGGACTTGCCTCTCCCCCCTTCTCCGGTGAAGGACTGGCTTCTCAAAATATGAATTGGATTAATAAAGGCGTGATCGAAAATATGATCACCTCGCGCTATTATGCCAAAGAAATCGGTGAAAGCCCAAATTTCCCCTATAACGTTTTCATTGAAGGCGATAATAGCACAGAAGAAGAAATGATGAATATGGTGCCTCGGGGCGTAATCCTTAATAAATTGTGGTATATCAGGGATATAGACCGCAAATCCGGCTCACAAACAGGACTTACCCGCGATGGCGTGCTCTATTTTGAAAACGGCAAAATCGTGAAATCAGTTAATAATTTCCGCTGGAATGATACACTACACGAAGTCACTCGCAGGATTATTGCTCTGGGAAAAAGTGAGCTTATAGAATCATGGTGTCAAGTACCTGCTATACTGGTGGATAATTTCAATTTTGTAGATACTACATCATTCTAACCTGAAATATGCCCCTGTATAATATACTGCTCAGGAATAATATGCAGGGGCTGCTCAATATATCATCTGCAACCAGGGATGTGATACTCAATTTACAGCACTCTGATCAGGACAATTATCGTTCATCGACATTCGATCCCGGCTCGGAACCATTATTCACCATACCGAAAGGATAAAACACATTTGAGAGCTAACTTAGCTGACTTCTTCTATCAATAAAAAACAGGGAATACGGAAATTTTTGATAAAATAGCAGGCATCGCTTTAAGACCTTAAATTGATTACTATTTTATGAGGTTTCAGCACAAAGACAGGAAAAATGAAAGCCGCTACCGGGTGGCAGCGGCATAATTTATTGGTGGGCCCAAGAGGAGTCGAACCTCTGACCGTCCGGTTATGAGCCGGAAGCTCTACCAACTGAGCTATAGGCCCGCTGAAATCAGCAATTGAAAGCGATAAATTTACAGGGCGAATATCTTGTCAAGCCAGAATTCTACTTTACATTAAAATTATCGATAAATTTTTGCAGCACGCTTGATCTTGTGGGGTGTCTTAGTTTTCGGAGAGCCTTATCTTCTATCTGTCTAATACGTTCACGGGTGACATTAAAGATATTGCCAACTTCTTCCAGCGTACGGTGATAGCCATCATCAATGCCGAAGCGTAATCTGATAACGCGTTCTTCGCGGGAGGTGAGGCTTTTCAAGACGTCGTCCACCTGTTTTTTGAGCAAAGTGCGCTCTGCCATGCGTTCGGGAGAGATAGTTCCCTTATCTTCAATAAAGTCACCCAAAAGACTATCATCGTCATCATGTCCAATAGGCTTATCGAGAGATACCGGTTCTTTTGTGATTGCCTGGATGCTTTTAACTTTTTCTACTGTGAGTTCCAGTTCTTCAGCAATCTCCTCAGGATAGGGTTCTCTGCCGAGTTTTTGCAGCAATTTGCGGCTGGCTCTTTTAACTTTATTAATAGATTCGATCATGTGCACCGGAATCCTAATAGTTCTCGCCTGGTCGGCAATAGCTCGAGTAATCGCCTGCCTGATCCACCAGGTGGCATAGGTGGAAAATTTGAAACCTTTGCGGTAATCATATTTTTCCACAGCTCTCATCAAACCCGTATTACCCTCCTGGATGAGGTCAAGAAAATCGAGTCCCCGGTTATTATAGCGTTTGGCAATAGAGACCACCAGCCTTACATTAGCCTCGATCATTTCATTTTTGGAGCGTTCTTTCAGCTTTTCGCCACGTTCTATTTCTCTGAGAAGATCAATCATTTCCTGAGCAGTCATCCGCGTTTCCAGTTCTACTCGCCTTATTTTACGGCGAGCATTTTTGATTTTCCGCAGCGTTTCGATAAAGACTTCGGGATCAATGCCGGTTTCTTCTTTCACTTCCAGATAGTCTTCTTCAGATTTTCCTGCACGTCGACCGAAGGTGCAGATTTCATCAATATCATACTTTCTGATTTTACTGAGGTTTTTGATAATTTTCTCGGAATCTTTGATCCTGTCAACGAGGCTTTTTATCCTGTAAACCATCCTTTTCAGCAGTTTTTCATTATAAACGAGACGGTTAAAGATTGCTATCGCTTCTTTACGTTTTTCATCAATTTCTTCCTGATGTGAAAGGATGCCATTTTCGTCAATTTCACTATCATCCAGAAGTACGCCAATTTCTTCAAATTTTGCTTCCGTATCGGCAATTACTTCTCTCAAAGAGGTCATCAATCTTTCTTCCTGTGCCTTATCCATCCAACTGCCATACTCGATTTTGAAGATATGGTCGAGGCGTACTCTTTTTTCCTGATAGCGGTGATAAAAATTTTCCATTTCACGCAATGTGCTGCCAGACATGAAAACATATTTATTTATGTATCTCTGACCAGATTCTATCTTTTTAGCTATGCGGACTTCGCCTTCTCGATCGAGCAGTGGAACTCTTCCCATTTCTCCCAGATACATACGCACCGGGTCATCATAATAGCGTTTATTTTTAAATTTCCGAGCCGGTTTTGCTTTGTTCGAACTGGGATGTTTCCTCGTGATCCGCTTTTGTGTCTCATCAATGATTTCTATGCCGTCATCTGTCAGGTCATTAATCAAATCAGAAATTTTCTCCAGGTAAATAGGATCATTAGGCAAATTTTCATTAATCTGTTTAAAGGTAATCAGATTACTATTCTCTTTTGCCAGATCTTTAAGTTTCTGAACGCATTCATTATAGCTTTGCATTTATGCTCCTTAATATAATAATATCTGGGCTTTCCTGCCTTCTAATTCCCGCAAACGCAATTGCAATTCTTCTTTTCTTTCCCATAATTCTTGCTCCCAACCTTCTTTCTCGATACGATTATCAATCTTTGCAAGGTCTAATTGATACTTGCGCCATTTAACATCTTTGATTATCTCTTTGAGCTCTACCTGCGGCACTTCCAGCAACATAATCCCGGACATTGTTGTCCATACCTCAGGTGAAACCAGCATCTGGTATGAAGACACCTGACTAATATTTGTGTTTTGCTCCATCAGCACCTCAAATATCGCTTTATAATCTTCCCTCAAAAAAAAGGAAGCATCTAATTCTTTATTCACCTCGTCGCACAATTCCCGATGCTCCAGCAATATTCTTAATAACTGGCTCTCTTCAGGATACTTTCTATCATCCAGATAATCTAACGAATTATTGGTATCTTTAAAAATTATTTTATTCTTGTATTTAGATACTATGGCAGGATAGCTGATATTAAAGGATTCAGAAAGCCCTTTGAGAAAAATACTGCGGTCTGTATCATTAGAGATATCCTGCGCTGTATCCAGAAGAAAGCTCACTTTTTTATTAAGGCTAAGTCCCAGTCTCTCTTCATTTCTAACGAATTCCGTTAAACTCTGGGCATTCTCTATTAAATTCTGCAAGGCTTCCTTTCCTTCCTTTTTTAAAAAACTATCAGGGTCTTCATCTTCGGGCAGCACCACAATCAGACCCATAAAACCGTGGCGCACCACTTCGGAGGCGGCTTTAAGGGCTGCTCTCACACCGGCATCATCGCCATCATAGATAATATAAAACTTTTGGGCATATCTGCCTAACAAAGATATTTGCTGTTCTGTGAGCGCTGTGCCCAAAGAGGCTACAGAATTGGTAAAACCCTGCTCATAAAGTCTCAGCATATCAAGATAACCTTCGCTCACCAGCACAGAACCCTGCTTGCTGATATCATACTTGGTGATATTAAGACCATACAGCTCCTTACTTTTACTGTAGATAAGCGTAGTAGGCGAATTGATATACTTCCCGCCAGGCTGGGATTCATCCAGTTTTCTCCCACCAAATGCCACCACTCTGCCGCTGCTGCTGTGTATGGGTATCATCAGTCGATTGCGGAAAAGATCAAAACTACCCCGCTCATTATTGCCAAACAAGCCGGTCTCCCGCAGAATGTCCTTGTCTATATTATTTTTAAGGAGGTAATTCGAAAGCCCTCCAAAACTATCCAATGCCAATCCAAATTCAAATTTTTCACAGATTTCCGGACTTAAACCCCGCTTTTCCAGATACTTCTGAGCAAATTCTCCATGCCGCTTGAGATTATCTTTATAATACCCTTTGGCAAGCTCATAAATCTGATAGACCAAGTCAAATTTGCTTCTCTTCTTTTTGTCAAAATTAGATTCAGGCAGGGTATAGCCGGATAGTGCGGCAACCTTACGCACTGCTTCCCAGAAAGAAATCTTCTCGTAATCTCTCACAAAAGTAACAGCATTACCAGAAACCCCGCACCCAAAACACTTAAAAATCTGTATCTTTTCGCTCACATTAAAAGAAGGAGTTTTCTCATCGTGAAAGGGACACAAAGCCTTATAATTGCTGCCGGCTTTTTTGAGCGGGATGTAATTGCGGATCACATCCACAATACTAATCTGTGCCAGCATGTCATCTACAACTTTGATATCCACAATTTACTCCGCATGAAGCTTGCATACCGTAACGCCATCACCACCTGCTTCCGGAGCCGGCGTGAAAAACTCTTCTACAAACTTATTTTTTCTCAGATAATTTCTGATCTTGCTTCGCAAAGCCCCAGTGCCCTTGCCATGCACGATCCGCACATAATTTAACCCGCTTAATAGTGCTTCATCTATAAGACGATCCACTTCCGGCACTGCCTCCTCATAACGATATCCCAGAAGCTTGAGTTCAAATTTTGCCTGAGGTGTCGGGCTGCTATAGTGTACGTCACTTTTCTCGGGCTGCTCTTTATCAGATTTATATAGGTTTTTGAGATTTGTTGTGTAATACATGCCGTCAAGATCAATCTTAATGGCATTACGGCTTATTTCCACGATCACTCCTTCGGCATCGAGGTCTTGCAGCCAGACACGCTGACCTATCGCTGGATCCTGTAACTTGTATCTGCCTCTAAAGCTGCCTTCTATAGCTATTTCATCCAGGTCATTATTGAGCTTAACCACTTTTTTGAGAGAATCTTCCAGATTTTGCCGACGCCTTTGCTTCTCATCTCGCTTGATGTGATCAATTTCGGTATTTAATTCTTTCTGGAGTGACGTCAAAAATTCGCGTGCCTCCAGATTTGATCTCTTTTTTATCTGACGTGTTTCCTGCTCGATCTTGCTTATCTGTCTTTGATATTCATCTACTTTCTGATTCAGCAAAGTGGTTTTAAGCTCATATTGATAAATCTCTCGGCTCAACCTTTTTCGCTCGCCATCTAATTTCTTGATCAGGTCTGTGAGCTCAACATTCTGCCTGCCTGCCAGTTCTCGAGCACGGTCTATGATCTCCCCCGGCATCCCCAGACGAGATGCTACTTCAATGGCAAAACTATTGCCGGGTAAGCCGATTTTAAATTGATAGGTGGGCACGTGATTTTCTGTATCGAACTGCATGGCTGCATTCACGCATCTTTCATCACCTTCAGCAAAAACCTTGAGTGCCGTGTAATGTGTGGTGACTACGCCCAGCACGCCTTTACGGCTCAGATGCTCAAGCACTACCTGAGCCAAGGCGCTTCCCTGCTCCGGGTCCGTTGCTGAGCCAATCTCATCAATGAGCACTAATATATTTTTTTCTTCGCTTTCCAGCATCTCCTTGAGATTTGCTATATGCGAGGAAAAGGTGGAAAGAGAATTTTCCAAAGATTGATTATCACCTATATCAGCATAAACCGCACCAAAGATTCCAATTTTACTCTCATCCGATGCCGGAATTGGCAAGCCACTTAAAGCCATCAGCGTCAAAAGACCCACCGTTTTCAAAGTGATAGTCTTTCCACCCGTATTAGGACCAGAAATCAACAGAATATCATATTCATTACCCAGCTCCAGATCAAATGGGATCACCCGCTCCACGCTGGAAAAAGATTCTATCAATAGCGGATGCCTTGCCTTAATAATACTCAGGCAGGCATTCTCACAGATTTGTGGTACTTTGCCCTGCAAGCGGTTTGCCCAACTGGCTACTGCGGAATAATAATCCAGTTTAGATAAAATTGTTGTATTATAGGTAATATTTTGCTTCTCTGCTAAAATCTGATTGGTAAATTCCCGCAGGATTTTATAAATTTCCTGCCGCTCTTCATCTTCCAGTAAATGCACCTCATTATTAAGCCCCACCACCTCAGAAGGCTCAATATATACCGAATTGTGACTACCCGATTCACCATGCACTATCCCATTCACATAAGAAGAAGCAGATTTTTTTACAGGAACAACAAAGCGTCCATCACGCTGGGTAACCACGTCATCATAAAGATAACTATGCTCGGAATACTCGCTCAGCTTTTTCTGCAACTCAGTTACGATATTGCGACGCACCTGCTTCTGCCTTTTACGCACTGAATACAGATGCGATGAGGCATTATCTCTGATCTCGCCATCCTCGTTATATATTCTCCGAAATCTCTCTAATAGCTCCGGCTGGCTCACCAGCTCATCCGCCACCGCACTGAATAATGGATAAATCTCATACCTCTTTCTGTCACTCGATATATTTTCTACTACAATAAGATTATTCACAATTAACCGAAATTCCTCAAAATCATATATTTGACCATCATTTTCATATAACAGGCTTCTAATTTCCGAAACTAATGAGAAATTGTAATAGATTTTATTCTTTTGCATCTGCTGGATTTCACTCGAGAGCTTAAGCCGATTCTCTATTTCTGCTTTATCACAGATTGGGTGCAATTTTTGTGCCAGTAATCTGGCTCCATCACTGTGACACAAATCTGCCAGATAATTTCTAACTTTAGCAAATTCAAGCGAATTGGAATATTTCATCATTTCAAAGGCATTATTCAGGATATCAGGAGATGCTCATACCCATAAGGTTAATTTCCAGATAGTCTGCCAGCGGCTCTATCACACCCATGATCAAAAGCGAAGGTATTGTGATTTCTTTTCCTTCAAATTTCAGATTTTGCTGAGACTGCTTTTCCAGTTTTGCATGCACTTCCGCAAATTCATTATCTCGCAGCGTTACTCTCATAGTTTCCAGAAATTCTGACATTGCCCGGTCCCGCGTCTTATCATCTGAAGCTCTGTTGTTCTTCTCTCTTGCCTTGTCTAATGCCTCCCAAAGACGGTCTATATCAATCTCAGACATATCTGCTCTGCGACTATTTATCTCCTCCTCCAAAAATAATGTAAGCTCCCTGAAATTTGACCGCTGGTTAGCAGGACGCACACCTCTGCCATTCAGAGATAATGGAGATATATCTATCAATATCACCAGAAAGGAAAGCAGAACAAAATAGCATAATACAGCAAAAAAACCACCGGCTAACCTGTTCATACATCCCAGCCTGAGCGTTTTCATTATCTTTTTCAGAAATATATATAACACTCTCGCCAGAATCATCATCACTACGAAGATTACAATGTAAAATATCAGAGTCGCTACAGCAGGTGATACCCGCAAAAAATCACTGAGCTGATAGCGAAAACCTTCACCAAAACTGCTGATCACCAGAATCACACCAGCTAAGGAAGCCAGACGGACCAGCGTCCACAAAAGACCCTGAACCATGCCCCATACTAAAAATGCTATCAGTAGTATCCCAAAAGCAAAATCTATATTCGTCATCACTCCCCCAGGATTCTTATCTTAAATATAATCTTTTATGATGATAAAAAAGCATAAACAGAGAGCTCATCCCTCCGTTTATGCTGTATTTTTACATCTTCGTTATCCTGCTATTATGCTAACTCAATTTCTGACGTACTATTGTGGCTAATTGTCTGCCGTCTGCCAGATTGCCCAGCTCTTCCTTGAGGTGTTTCATTAACCTGCCCATATCTTCAATACCACAGGCTGACAAAGCTACTATTGCCTTTTCTACTGCCTCAGTTAACTCAAGTTCAGATAACATCCTCGGGAGATATGACTCTATGATCTCAATCTCAAACTGCTCATTACCGGCAAGATCGGCACGTTCTCCGGTTATGTAAAGCTCCTTAGCCTGCTGACGCTTCTTGAGCTCACCCTTTAAGATACCGACTACATCATCATCAGATAGCTCCTTCCGAGTATCTATCTGAACCTGCTTGATGGCACTTTTCAGAGTGCGAAGAACTTTTAACAGCTCCTTGCTTTTGCTCCGCATCGCCTCTTTTATCGCCGCATCCATTCGCTCCAATATCATCATATCATCCTCTCTTGTGGCTTATATAGCTCTGCCGTATCGAGCTATTTTTCGCTGCTGCTTAACGGCTTTACGCATCGCAGCATTAAGCTTTCTGCGACGCTCTACCGTGGGCTTTTCAAAGTACTGGTTCTTCTTGATGTCGCTCAATAGAGCAGCTTTTTCACAAGACTTCTTGAACCTGCGTAATGTTACCTGAAAAGGCTCATTATCTTTGGCTATTACCTTGGGCACTAAATATCACCTCCTTCTTTATCAAGTACAGGACAGGAGATAGAGATAACCTTTTATTGTCAAGTAAATTATTGCCCTGTCACTGGCATACTCCCGAAATTTTATTTACGGTTGGAATATTGAACTTAGGAAGTTATAGGTCGTCACCATTGCGAAGGACTAGCTGTGTTCAAGGATATATCTAAGATCAATGACTCATTTAATGACTTCTAAAATACCAACTGCAACTTCGGAATAATTTTTTTGAATTATTCTTTTACTTTCTAACTCTAGTTTCTTTTCTTCTAAAATATTAGTTTTTTTCTCTAATTGAGCGTGGAGCATTTTTATGCGAAAATCTTTGTCAGTATTGCCTAACTGATTATCAAACCAGTTCTTACTCTTGTTATAGCTTAATTCTAAGCTTCTGAGTCGAATATTAACAAAGTTTTCATTTCTTTGCTTGTTTTCTTTGAGGATATTATCAGCTCTATCCATGAATATTGAATAACCTACTTCTAAAGCTTGAGACAACCATTCTTCATTAGTTTCGATTTCATCGCTTGAATTCATCCCCAATTCAATCATCTCACCTAATATTGCTTCAGAATCAAATCTTGAACAAGCTTCTTCCATTTCATCATTGATAAATACAGTTTCTAAAGTACTTATGTTTTTCGCTCCTATTATGTTTAACCGAAAAATTCTAAAAACATAAAAACCAGTACAAATGTACTTAGTTCTCAATTGTATATGAAAAGCATTGGGAAAAGTAGCTTGTTTCAATCTATACTTATTAATTATAATACTGACTAAAGGGTGATATATATTAATGAACTCTATAGAAGGTTTCTCGAAAGCTACATTAGAATCAAAAGTTATTTCTACTTTTTTATGTCGAGATAAAAATTTGGAAAGATCATAAGATTTTTGTTCTTCTCTAATCATCAATTTTAATTTCTCGTCAGGAGAGATGTATCCAATACAACTATTGAAATCGTAATCTATTCTTGATTGAGGGCAATAATTGGATATAAAATCAAGAATGAATTTCCTTAATTGCTCACCAGTAACATACCTTCTTTGACGTTTAATATTATCTATTTCAATTTCAAAGAATTTATCTGTACCAATAAACTGAGCAGAATTTTGTTCAATTTCCTTAAAATCTGCAATCTGTCTTTGTGCTGCAAGTTCCCATTCACGAATATTCCTTTCATCTTCTTCAAGTGTGTATTCTTTTGAGAATACAATTTTGTTTAACGCTGAAATAATATTTCCAATAATTGGCTCTAGATCGCCAATAGAGTGCTTAAAAATTTCAATCCTATTATACAACCTTTCAAGTATTCTTTCTTCAATTGAATCTTTTATAAATAAATTATGTATGTATAATATTTTAGCCTTTTGACCAATTCTATCAATTCTACCGATTCTCTGTTCCATTTCCATAGGATTCCAGGGAAGGTCATAATTGAATATTGTGTTACAAAATTGAAAATCCAACCCTTCACCTCCAACAATTGATGACAATAGTATCTCAATATTCTCATTTTTTTTAAACAATTCGATATTTTCTTGTCTTTTCTGAATAGGAATGCTTCCATCAATTCTTAAACATTTTATATTTTCAGCAGTTAACTTCTTTTCAAGGTATCTTAATGTACCTTTAAAGAAAGCAAAGACAAGAATTTTTACTTTTCCAATTTCTTTTTTTTCTTTGTATATAATTTCAATAAATTTATTATATTTTGAATCGGTAAAATCATTATCCCACTCTTTCAAAATATTTTGTAAGTCAATGTAAATATCTTTTTCTTCTTCTATAATGAAATCCTCTGAAAGTGATTCTGGCATATCTTTGCTAGAGACTTCAAATTTTGATTTATAATATTCTACCATGACTGGAATAGATGAAGACATTCGGCGTTGTGGAATATTTAATAACCATTGAACAAATCCTTTATTTTTCATATTAGCGGAACTATTTACATAATTAGTTACAGCCTCATAAAACTCTTTTTCTTTTTCAGTAAATTTGACCTTATGAGTAATTGCCTTTCGGACAGCTATATTTTTTTGAACTTCTCTTTTTCTTGTTCTTGTGTAAATGTGACTAATAAGATTCAAATCAGATAATTTTCTTTGAAGATTGATCAATGTTCCAATATTATTATCACATTGCAGAGTATTAATGCGGCATAGTTCATCAAGGATTTCAGGATACAAGGGATTTTTATTCAAAAAAGAATCTACATTTATTTCTTTTAAGTACTTCTCTGCATCAATAAAGTTTGGGGGAAATTGACTTAGGCACATTTGGGTTTTAACAATTGGTTTATTATCTTCAAATCTTTTACTTGCGGAGTCAAATTCACTAAAGTCATCCTCATCTAAAATGTTTAGCAAATGGAATAAATTTTCGATACCCAAGTGAATTGGAGTTGCAGTTAACATTACCATCGATTGAGATAAGTTACTTAATGTTTTACCGATTTCCCATTGATTAGTAGTCTTATTCCTTAGTTTGTGAGCTTCATCAATAATTATTAAATCAAAATCAGGCATCTGTTCTTTCAATTCGTCAATAATTTCATCATTCCGAATAGATTCAATTGAAATTATAGCATTAAGAGTTTGATTTGGGTAATCTTTAATCTCCTTAAGATATGAGATAAATTTCTTTTTCTTTATTATGTCAAAATCTTCTGTAAATCTTGTTTTTAATTCGATCTTCCATTTTGATGTTAAGTTCGCCGGACATACTACAAGAACTCTTTGCATATTTTGACGTGCTCTTAACTCGGTTAAGATCATTCCAGCTTCAATTGTTTTTCCTAAACCAACTTCATCACAAATAAGAATTCTGTTTTTTGGGGAATCTAGAAATTTAATTAGGGGTTTAAATTGGTAAGGGTATAATTGTGTTTTTGAGGCATTAAAAGAGTAGATGTTGTTTCTTAAGGGAACTTCTTTATTCAATCTTTTCAAAGTCAATAATTTTTGAAATTCGTGATATCCGGAAAGTTTCCCTTTCAATAGATTCTCTTCAGGATCCATATTTTCACAATATCTTGTTAAGTCGTCTTCACTAATTATATCTATTTCTTCATAATTCCAAAATACTTTGTAATATTGCCTACCTGCGTGTTCTCGCTCAATCTTGTCAATTCTGCCTATTTTACTAGCATTTTTTCTTAATTGTACTCGATCACCTTCTTCAAATAACATATAAACTCCTTCATCTATATTTAAACGGTTTTCTTTCATCATGCTCTTTATCAACTTCTTTATATTTTGGTATTGGAGTGTCATTGGGAGCATCTTTAGGCAGAATAAAATCATCTATTTTGAGTTCTGGTATGCGATTAGATAATCCATAAGCGACTGCGAATCTGTGGAATGGTATTTCTTTGTTCAAATAGTTTTCCGGAGTAGGAAGTATTCTTAATGGATGAGGAAAAGTCTCCCATTCTGTCCTGTGGATTCTCGGTTTTTTGAAAATTTCTGAAACGAGTTTTTCACCCGCACCACCGCCAGAGATAAATATTTGAACCTTCTCTCCTTTCCAATCAATATCATTTTTCAAATGATTTTCATAAGACTCTTCCCAGGCTATATGTGACTTTTCTCATAATAGTGTTAAATATTCTCTGATTTCTTTGGTTTTACGCTTACTCTTTAAAACATCAATTTCTCTAAAGCCCTGATTAATTATACGTGACGAATAGAAAGCAATTATTTGATCATCCTGTCTGGGATTTTTAACATTAAAAATTGAAATATCAGTTGTTCCAGCACCGAAATCAATTATGGCGTGCAAGCCTTCTTTTAAGCTTGTTGATTTTGTGTAAGAAGCAACTTCTGCAACTGTCTCGGGAACATCAAAAACTCTTGATTTATTCTCATCATATTCAATATTTCTATATACAAGGTCAATAAATTCAAGATCATTATGAATTTCATAATGTTCTCTTTCAATGAATTCAGATGTGGCTAAAAGTTTTTTAAATTCTTTTAATATTATGTTATTGTTTACATAATCTACTGGTATACAAACATTATAGGTAATATCTAATATTCTATTGGGTAATTCTTTACTGATATAATTTCTGGCTTCTTTCATTGCATAAGATAAATATGAAACAACAATGAATCGGAATACTTTATCATTAAATCGCTTAAGTATAATATCATTCAATTCTGAATTTAATCTTTTCTTCATTGATACTATTTGCTCATTATCATTCATAGAGTTATCAACTTCTGAGGCAAAGAGCATTTTGAAATCATAAATCCCATTATTTTGTGGATAATCCTTCAAATATTTGGCTGCATCCAAGCCTAATAATAATTTGTTATCATTTCTAAAAACGGCTAAAGAAGGCAAAAAGTAATTTTCTTGCATAAGTCCTTTATGATTAAAAATGATAGGTTTTACTTCGTTAGTAGGATATCGTCTATATGCAATTTTTGTGTTGCTTGTCCCAAAGTCTAATCCAACAATAATTTCAACACTTCCAGAGGTCTTATGCCTTATGGGTGTATCACTAATTTTCTTTATTCCATGAAATGGTCTTTTATTGATATTTTCCCGAAACTGATTAATTTCTGTAATGATTCTTTCATCTTCTTCTGTATGAGTTGTAATATAATAAGAATCTTTTTTATCATTTTCTTGTATTTTAGGATCATCGTTATATTTGGGCTTTTGCTTATCTTTGATAATAATTTCTTCCATATCATGTTCTTTCACATTATGAATTTTCTTTTTATGTTCTTCTATTGCCAAATTAATTTTATCAACATTTTTGTATTCATTTAAACTAATGTCATAAAAAATGTGTGATTGGGTATTTATAGTAATAATTAAAGAGTTTTTATCAACAGTCAAAAAATTGAATGGATATGGAAATTTATTAAATTCATTATGTTTATAGTACACATCTCTATAATTCTTTTTCTTTTTCTTACCTGTTATATACTTTTTTTTGTGAGTCTTCCAGATAATCAATCTTTCATCGCTATCTATAGAAATAAAAGTACTTTTATCATCACTTATTTTTAAACCAGTAACATCATTTTTTTCTGTAGTAAGAGTTTGTTTTACTTTAAAATTGTCATCTTTTAAATCCCATACTTTAATTTCTTTTGTAACACTCCCTGAGATGAGTAATTCACCATCATTGGAGAAGCAGATTGTTTTAATAACTCCACAGTGTTTATCTAATGTTGTAAGGTATCTATAATCATTATTCTCATATTTCCAAATATCAATTCTAGTTTCTCTATCTTCGACTCCAGCGATCAGATTTGACTTCGTATTGTAAGCATTAATAACATACCTATGATCTTTGTATCGTTTAACTGGTTCTTTTTCTATTTTCATTATACGATACCTTCTTCATATTTTTTAAATAATTGATTTTGTAGAACATGATCAAAATACTCAAAAAAGCAATTTTATCTTTTGGAGAAAATACCTCACACCAGTCTAATATATTTTGGTAATAATATTGATTATTTGAAATAACGTCCAATGTTACCGGCAATTCCTCATCTTCACGAATCCTCCCTGTTATAAACATTTCCATTAGAACTCCTCAACTCAACGTTTTGCAAATGATAATTATTTGTCTTTTCGTGTCAATAAATTTCTTTTTTATTCCTGGCATACCCCGAAGAGACTGTTCATTACTATGCTACTCTTTTAAATAACTTATCACGAATATAAGCCGTAATCTGCACCGGCTTGACGTTTTCTTGACAAGCCTTGGCAATATCAAGAGTGGTAAAAAATCCTTGCTCAAGATGCCTCTGGTTAAGGAGTGCTTCTTTCAGTAGCAGTCCATCAATCAGTTTATCAACAAACTCTACAGACTTTAATCCATAATGACCGGAAATTAGTTTATTCAATTTGCGATTGAATCTTTCAGCATTATTCGAGGTCATCATTTTATTTAGATGATTCCATTTTTCTAATATCCGTTTTTCCACATAGAGTGAGACATCCGGAACATTCATCTTAACTATTCTCTGAGCAGTTCGTTTACGACTATTCGAGTGAGTGTTATGAAACATATTCTCACTCAACTTTAAAAGTTTCTTCCTTATTTTCTCGTCTTTTACCTTATAAATCCTTTTGTTAAGGTTCTTTAGCTTGTGAAACCAGCAATTTTGCCAGGGCACTTTAGGAAATATCTTATTTCTACCAGCAGCTAAAGACTCGCTGGCATCGGAAATAATTAATCGTGGTTTCCCATAGATTCTCTTGAAATCATCCATAAAAGATTCCCATGTTGTCCCCTTCATGTCGCATACTGTTTTGGTTAATAGGGGAAACCCGGTTTTATTATCAACTGCTGATAAGATATAATGCTTTATCCCCTTGATCTTTATCCACTTCTCGTCTACACAGATGATACCGCTCCAGTATTTAATGGAATTTAGAAGCATCTTTTTCAGATCCGGTAATTGATATATCCAATTGTGAATTGTGCTTTTGGAAACACGAAAAATCAATCCGATCATATCCATGCTAACTCCGCTAGCCAGGAAGATTAATGACAATAAAGCTCTTTGAGAATCAGGTTTATTCCTTTTGAATTCATACAATTTACGTTTATCATCTTTCTTTGCGACTGGTATGCTGATGTTCGGATCAATAGTTTTAGGCGAAATATCGCCTGCTGGTAATTCGGTTAATTGTTCTTTTGGTGCTGCTTTTTTCAGTTCATCGGCAAGATTTTTACTCTTATGATACATTTTCAAAGCATCAGTCTCGCGGATAATATTCATGAAAGAAGTTAAAGACATCTTGATTTCGGGATGTTCCTGACAGAAAATTTTGTAATGCTCAGAAATTGGCAGATCAAATGATCTCAATACCTGAGCTTCAACCAGCGGAATTGCCTCACGGAATTCTCTCTTCCTGCCAAGAAAGATTCCAAAATCCTGACCTTCATCTTGAAATATGCGGAAATAATTGTTACTATCCTGACGGCTATTTAGATCAAAAAAATCTGAAATTGTCTGGAATGTGCAAAGAGCATGATTATTGAGATCAGCTAACAGCCGTAAAAAAACATAGAGAAACTTTCGATTTGAATGAGTATCAGGAATAGCAAATGTACAGGGATGATTAATAGAAACTACAATTTTCCCCTCAACAATTTCTACGTTAACAAAACATAGATCATGCCGGTTTTTTTTGCATTATGAACCTCCATACTTAATTAAGTTTTAAATCAAGTAATATATGATTATAATATTTGTAAAGCATTTTATTTATAAATTTTTGAGCCGAATTTAATAGCTGATTAATTACCCATAATCTCTTAAATGAGAGATAAAATAAAATGAGTCATAATCCTCATCTCAAAATTTAAAGCCGTTAAACACGATATTTATGTCAATTCAGCTTTCTTACCTGAAATTGAGCCATCGGTTCATTTTTATCCCTTTATTAATTCCAAATCTCTGGTATTAAACAAGATAGATTGAACAGTGTCCCCGGAATTAGAGACTGTTCAACATCACGCCACCTCCTGTAACAACTTACGCTTTATAATATCAATAATACTGCACACTTTCAGGTTTTCTTGACAAATGCGTGGTAAATTGATGTCATCAATGAAGCATTTTTCAAAATGTATCGGATTATTAATCGCTTCCTTCAACCATAATGATGTGGTCAATTGCATTACAAACTTCCTTGATTTCAAACCATACCTCTTAGCTATCACCTTGGCAATTTTCCGATTCCATCTCTCAGAAGCATTCGATGTCAGGCACATTGTTAGATATTTCCTGTCATGCAAAATATTATTCTTCACATATTCAGAAACTCCTGGCACTCCCATTTCAGCCAATGTTTTAGCTGCTCTTTTCCTGCCATAGTAAGTCGTATTCCTGAATATTCCATTAGCTAATTTAAAACAGCGATCCTTCTTCTTGCCATCCTGCATATTATAAATTCTGTGCAATAAATTTTAATGACTATCCGGCTGTCTCCGTAACAGGCATACCCCCGAAATTAAAAAAAGGCAGGTCTAAAAAGTCTCTAAATAATATTTAACATT